>JANWYV010000033.1 GCA_025055075.1 Blastocatellia bacterium | reverse complement strand
CGCACGGTTCCCAGGATCACGCCCTCGGTGGCTTGGGCGCTGACGAGGGAAGCGGCAAGCCCGAGAGCGAGCGAAAGGAAGAGGCTCGCGACGGTTCTCATTATGTTCGTCGTAGTCATTTTCGTCACCTCCTTAGATGGGTTGGGATGAGTCCTAAAGGCACATCCCACGCGATCACGCGTCCGACGCCGAAACGATCAGCTTCCGTAAGACGTCCTCAGCCACCTGCAGGCTCTGCTCGATGTGCGCTTCGGTATGACTGAAGCTGATATGATTGCGTTTGAGATTGAGGGGCAGTTCGAAGATGCCGCGCTCGATGAGCTTGCGCCGATAGGCCAAAAACCGCTCGCTCTCATTGCGCAGCAGATCCTCATAGCTCTCGATGGGCCCCTCCAGGAAGTACAGGACGAAAACGGATCCGAAACCCGCCACCGTAGCACGGATCCCCAGCCGCTCGATGATCTCCCGCAGCCCACTCCGCATGCGTTCTCCCAGGCGGAAGATGTGTTCGTGGACAGGTTGCGTCTCCAAGACCTCAAGGGTCGCTAGTGCCGCCGCACATCCGATGGGATGACCATTGTACGTCCCTGCGAAGAACACGTCGCCCTCGGGATGGGTGTTGAAGCGATCCATCAGCTCGCGACGACCGCACAGGGCGGCGATGGGATAGCCATTGGCCATCGCCTTCCCCAACGTCGTCAGATCAGGAATCACCCCGCAGACCTTCTGGTAGCCCCCTAGGTGATGACGAAATCCCGTCACCACTTCGTCGAAGATGAGCAGGATCTCATGCTGACGCGTCAGCTCGCGAAGCCCTTCGAGGAACCTCGGCTTCGGAAGCACACACCCGATGTTATGAGGGATCGGCTCCAGGATGACGGCAGCAATCTCCCCGCGATTCTCTCGTATCGTGCGCTCCACATCATCCAAATCATTGAAGCGGCAGACGAGGGTAGCGTTGGCCACTTCAGGGAGAGAACCGGCCGACAATAAATCCCGCCGTCCGAGCTTTTCAACCGGACTGATCACGTTCATAGCGACGGCATCGTGCCAGCCATGATAACAGCCCTGGAACTTGATGATCTTCTTGCGGCCGGTGACGGCACGCGCGAGCCGAATCGCTTGATACGTCGCCTCCGAACCGCTGTTGCAGAAGAGCACCTTCTCGGCTGAAGGGACATGCGCGCAAATCTTACGCGCCAGCGCGATTTCCCACTCGGTCACGCCTACGCCGACCAGATCGAGTTGCTGCATCGCCTCGCGAACGCGCTGATTCACGGCCTCAAAGTTGTGTCCCAAAAGCACAGGCCCAAAAGCCGCATGATAGTCAATGTACTCGCGCCCCTCCGCATCGACCAGGATCGCCCCCTGAGCGCGGGTGAAGACCAACTGCGGGACGATGCGTCGGAGTGACGTATTCACCCCCCCCGGCATGACCTCCGCAGCTTCGGAGAACAGCGCATGATTGCGATCCACCGTCGTTCGCCTCAATTCGTCCAGTATATTGGACATATGTCTCCCTCGTTCCGGTCGAATTCTGCGATTCTTGGCGGCTTTGTCAAGATGAAGGAGCCGGATATAATCACTCGATGTCCAGAATCCTGGACGGAAAATCACATGGAGGGAATGGCGCATGGCGGCAGTGAAAACCCAATCGGTGCCGGCCGTGGAACGAGCCCTGACGCTTCTTGAGGTGCTTGCAGAATCAAAGCGGGGCTATACGCTCTCGGAACTGGCGCGTTTGTTACGCCTTCCGAGAAGTTCGACGCACTGTCTGTTGCTGACCCTTGAACGTCGAGGGTATCTCCATCGGAATGAGCAGACGGGGCGGTATATGTTCGGGTTAAAGCTGCTTGGTCTGGCCAACAAGGCCCTCAGCCGGATCGAGTTGCGCGAACGCGCGGCGCCGTATCTCCAGGCGCTGATGCAACAAACAGGTCTGACTGTTCACCTGGCGATCTTAGACCGAGGGGAAGCAGTGTTGGTGGAGAAAGTAGAACCGCCAGGACTGCTGCGATTGGCCACGTGGATCGGCAAACGGATGGACATCCACTGCACGGGCGTCGGGAAAGCACTTTTGGCGTATTTACCGGAAGAGGAGATAGAACGTCTGATTCGCGAGCGCGGGCTCCCTCGCCATAACGAGAATACGATCGCTTCTCCGAAACGTCTGCGGGAAGAGCTGGCGCGGATTCGGGCGCAGGGCTACAGCCTCGATGACGAAGAGGACGAGGTCGGGTTGCGTTGTCTGGGGGCCCCGATCTTCGATCACACGGGTCGGGTGGTCGCCTCGATCAGCGTCGCCGGGACGATCGCTCAGATCACGCGAGAGAACATGGTCGCCCTCGCCGAGGCCGTGAAGCGAACGGCAGCCACGATCTCCCAGCAGCTTGGTTTTGCTCCAGAAAGGAGCGATGGGACATCGTGATTGTGCGACACGCGCGACTCGGGCACGCATTCAGGAGCAATCCGCGTAATGACGATTTCATTTGAATGCTCGTCAATGCTCGCGACCGCCGAAGAGCGCAAAGTCACCCCTGGGGGCGTTGACGCTGATGCTGTGCACGCCGCATCCATGAGATGCTGCGCCCTTTGCTGTCGCCTACACGCATCCGCCGCGCTCGCCCGGCAGAAGTGATCTCGGGAGCGGAAGAAGGCTTCCGCGCTGCCTCACAAGACAGCTTAAAATCTCTTCAGTGGGCAGTGGGTAAACGAGAGGAGAACAGCAAAGACAGAGGAAGGCCTTTGAGAGAAGTAGGGGGATGATGCTTATCTGAGGCGAGGTTCAATCGCTCGCACAAGGCGAGCTGTTCGTTCAAAAGCTTCGGGGGAAACTGACAAAGATGTGACGCCCAGGTGCAATAACGAAGCCGCCATCTCCGGATTCCGCGATGGCGCATCGCCACATACGCAACATTCCATCGCTCGTTCTTGACACGCTCGCGCAACTCGCTCTATGGCTCGCATCACGGCTTCGTCACATTCATCCCAAAGTGGGATCAGACGAGGATTATCTCGATCTATGCCGAGGATGAGCTGCGTGAGATCATTGGTTCCAATGGAGACACCGTCCACAAGCAAAAGGAACTGCTCGATGAGGAGGACGACCGAGGGCACCTCGATCATGATCCAGAGGGGTACGCCGATCCCGAGTATGCCTTCCTCGTTCAGAATTTCGCGACAGGCGAGCACCTCCCCGACGGATCGGACGAAAGGAAGCATGAGGCGGATGTTCGTCCATCCCGCCTCATAAACGCGCCGCACGGCACGCAATTGGAGGCGAAACAGCTCGGGATCGTGCAAATAGCGGCGACAGCCACGCAGTCCAAGCGCCGGGTTCTCCTCCGCTTCCTCGAATTCCGCCCCTCCGCGCAAGCCGCGATATTCGTTCGACTTCAGATCAAGCGTGCGAAAGGTGACCGGGCGCGGCCAAAAGCGACGCGCGACCTCGGCAACTCCGTCGGCGAAGACCTGAATGAAGGCCTCGGCCCCTCCTTCAGCCAGAAGCTTCTTCGGATGAACGCCGAGTGAGAGCGCGAGGAATTCGGAACGTAGTAGTCCAATCCCATCGGCTGGAAGATCAGCATATCGAGCCGCCAGCGGTGGAAAGCTCAGGTTCAGATAGACCTTCACGTGTCGCGAGAGATTCATTCTTCCAGGAAGACCTCCCCTTCGGCCGTAAACCGCACGCGACGCCCCTCGAGCGCATTCACTCCCTCAAGCTGGCATCCCATCACGCACGGCAGATCGAACTCTCGTGCGACGATCGCCAGATGCGAAGTGAATCCTCCGGAGGCGCAGATGAGCCCCCGAATCTTTGGGAGAATGGGGGTGATCGCCGTCACCGATGCTGACGGCGTGAAGACGATCGTCTCCGAGAGATCGGTCTCCATCAACCGCAGGACGTCCTCCAGGGTCTCAACCTTGCGCAAAATGCCGACCGCTTCCTGTCCGGAGATCGGCTCTCCCTCTCCGATCTTTCGCATCTTGTCCTCCCCCAAAGCGAAGCTAGCGCGCGGTCATATCTTCTGAGGCTCGATCTGAATATCCCACAAGGGTGCATCCGAAGGCCGAGCTAGCTCAGTTTCAAGGAGCGCGCCACATCCCGGACAGTAAAAGTGGCGCCACTCGATTGTTTCCTCGATGTAGGTCTTCGGATCGAGGATATGCGGGTTGGCCTCTTCGAGGGAAAAGCTCTTTTGGAGGCAACGGAGCTTGTAATTCTCCGCTGCCGGCGCGAGAGGATGATCGCAATACCGGCAACGGATCCATCCCTCGATGAGCTTCAGACCTTCCGCCAAAATTCGAGCCTCGGGCTCATCAGTCGCCGTTTGCGGCTTCGGTTCAGTCCCGATGCGCTGACGGCGCATCTGCAAGCGCAAGTGCTCCGTCTCGCGAGGAATAACGGCTCCGACCTCGTCGAGCAGGACGCCATAGGCGCGCCGCGCCCATTCTCGCGTGATGCGTCCTTCACGATAGTCTTCAGCAACGCGCTCGGGATCGCGGAGCAATGGATCTCCGTATCCCCCGGCCGATGCCCACGCCATCATGAAGACGTCCTCGGGACCTTGGACGATATTGAAAGCCTTCGGCGGCAGGTGCTCCATCTGACCGCCCAGGACGTCGGCGCGATCCGGCATGCGCCCCGCCGACATGAGCTGTCGCGCGTGGGCTCCGCGAACTAAAGTATATCGTGTCGTCGAAGTAGGGAATCCTCCAAATAGTCCCGGTCCTGGCACAGCGCAGTGTCCCGTCGCCGTAAAGAGCGTGATGCGCTCCGTTCCATGGGGGATGAAGGCCAACTCTGCGGCGTTTCCGCCACGAAACTTCCCCGCCCCTCCTGAATCCGGCAACTCACGACGCCAGAGATAAAGGATCGGATAGAACCATTCAATCTCCTCGACGTTCGGCATCGTGCTCTGTAGGTCCCACGGCCAGCCTCCTGTATCCACGCCGTCCCGCCACGAGAGTCCAGCCAACGCGGCCCCAACTGGATCGAGGAGGAATGAGACATATGGCGCCCCACGCTGATTCACGCCGCTGAGCGCCACGATCGGATACATGGGTGCTCCCATGCAGCTCTGCACCTCTGTCCGTAGCTCCGGATCGTTCGAGCAAGCGAGCATTTTTGAGATCACGAGCCCAGAGAGGGCGATCGTTTGAAGGAGCGTGAGAGCGGGAGCCGCGCTCACCGCCGCTGGGAAGAGCGCGCATGTGAGCGTGCCCGGTTGGACGTCGAACTCCACGTGACGATACGCCCCCTCAACGACAAACATCTGATCGAAAAGCATCTGCGCCGAAACCATCGCCATGATGGCTCCCCGCCAGGCAACGAGGGTGCAATTGAGGGTGCCCGCTTGTGGATCCGTCCCCTCGTTGGAGAAGATTAACCGATCCCCGCGCTTGGTGAGCGTCAAACAGTTCCGATAGATATGTCGATCATCGGGATGTGCCCACTCCACCCATCCGACCTCGCGCCATGTACCGTCAGGGATGGTCTCTAACCTCCTCACGAAGGCTTTCTCCGAATCGTCCTGTAGCTTGCGCATGACGCCTTTGACAGTCGCTGCCCCATATCGGGCGAGCAACTGCTTGATCCGCTCGCGAGCGACATGGCATCCGGCGATCTCGGCGCGCAGGTCCAAAGCGACCAGCTCCGGCATACGAGATCGGCGAATGTATTCCTCCTCGAGATCGCGACGCAGCCGTCCGCGCTCAACGATCTTGATCGGAGGGATGCATCCGGCCTCCCAGTAGACGTCCGGAGCCATGGGATTGAATCCCCCGGGCGCTGTCCCCCCGAGGTCCCATTGGTGCAGGGTGTTTCCCACCCAGCAAAATAGCTCCCCCTCCCAGAAGACGGGCGCAATCAACGTCACGTCCGATTGGTGCGTCGCCCCAATCCACGGATCATTCGTCAAGAAGATGTCGTCTTCCTCGATCCCAGGATTCTCCGAACGGTATTCCAGCGTCCACTTCACCGCTGAGCTGGTCGCCGAGGAGAGGTATTGAAGGAACGGGCCGAAGAAGACGAAATCTCCCTTCTCGTCCAGAAGACACGGATTGAAATCATGCCCATAGGCGCAAATGGGAGAGCCGGAGATCTTCATGATCGTCAATCCATGCTCGACATTAATGTTCCACAAGGCGTGGCGAATGACCTCGTAGGTGATTGGATCGATCCATTCGGCAGCTTCCATGTGCACTTTCAAGCCAGGATCGATCTTCAATTCCCGACCGTAGACGTAGGGATATTGGCGGCCATCCCACTTCACTGAAGACATGTTCGCTTTCCTCCTTTCGTCCATGAGCCCCTCAAATCCGCTCAGGCGAGGGTCAGGATGAAATTCCCGTATTCATCAGTCGTGAGCACACTGTCTGGTCGAACGACGATCGTCGTCACGGGGAGCTCGAGGATCGCCGGGCCTTCGATCACCCCTCCGCGAGGCATGGTCTCCCCATTGAAGATGGGTGTCTGATGATGGCTTCCAAGCTCGCGCCAGTAGACGTCGCGCTGCCCGATGGGCCTCAACTCCTGAGCGCGCTCGCAGGTCTTCTTCCGCATGCCCCGAGGGGCGACGCGACCGAGCCCGATGACGCGCAACAGGCCGATCTCCATCCCCGCCGCCGTGTACGCGGATCCGCGCCCATAGAGCGACTCGTACTTGTGAACAAATGTCCGCTCCAGATCGCGCATGTCTTGATCGGTCAAAATCCCTCCAGGGACGGGAACTTCAACACGGTGGATCTGCAGGCGGAACTTCATCTCGACGAAGCGCTGAAGGAGAACGCGGTCTTCTGGAACTCCCTCTTCGCGCAGTTGGCGTCGCACTCGTTCTTCCAATTCGAAGAAGATCTCAGTGACGCGCGCGGCTTCGAAGGGCGCGATGAGCAGCTCCGCTTTCTCGTAGACGTGCTGAATATCGGTCGAGAGAATGCCAAAGGCCGACCAGGTCGAAGCTAAAGCTCCCCCTGGGACGACAACCGTGCGACACCCGAGTTCCCGCGCATAAGCGGCCGCATGCGCTCCAGCCGCTCCGCCATATGCATAGACGACAAAATCGCGCGGATCATACCCGCGCTGAATCGTCATCTGCCGGATGAGGTCAGCCATGTGCGTCTCCACGATCCGCGTAGCTCCATCCGCTGCTTCCAAGACCTCGAGACCGAGTGGCTCAGCCACCGTACACATCGCCCGATACGCGGCCTCGCGATCGAGCTTGAGCTGACCGCCCAAGAAGAAGTCCGGGTTGTAATAGCCCAGAAGCAGATCAGCGTCCGTCACCGTCGGTCGCATGTTCCCCCGTCCATAACAAGCTGGCCCCGGATCTGCCCCCGCCGATTCAGGGCCGACCTTCATAGTCCCGCTCAGCTCATCCACCCAAATGATGGAGCCTCCACCAGCACCGATGGAAATGATGTCCAGACGCGGCATGAAGAACGTGTATTGATGGAGCGTCGTCTCGGAGGCCGAGAGTGGTCGCCCCTCGACGATGAGGCCGACGTCGAAACTCGTCCCTCCCATATCGGTGGCGATGACGTGTGAGTGCCCAAGCGTCTCAGCTAAGAAGCGGGCCCCCATCAGCCCCCCTACAGGACCCGATCCGATGGTGAACAAGGGCGCCCGTAAGATCTCTTCGGCTGGGGTCACGCCGCCCGCCGCCTGCATGACGAGCAACGGAGCCGTATAACCGAGTTCACGAGCGCGCCTTTCCACCCGCTGCACGTAATGTGCGGTCTTTGGTCCGATGAAGCAGTTGATCACGGTCGCCGCCGTCCGTTCGTACTCGCCCGGCTTGGCAATCAGCTCATGAGCACATGTGACGAACAGATCGGGAGCCATCTCCTGAACCATGCGGCGCACTTCCTGTTCGTGAATGGGATTGATGAACCCCCAGAGGAACGCAATGGCGATCGCCTCGACCTGCTGTTCCAACAGCTCCTCGATAGCCCGTCGCGCCTCATCTCGATTCAACGGCACGATGACCTTGCCCTGCCAATCCACGCGCTCGCTCACTTCGCGGATGAGATGGCGAGGGACGAGCGGTTGAGGCTTCTGATGGCGCGAGACGTGTAAGAGCCTCTCGATCGGCAACCCGGCCGAACGCCCCACCGAGCGCATGATGAGAAGCGCATCGCCATGTCCCCGCGTCGTGATCAGCCCTACGCGCGCGCCCTTCATCTCCACTATGGCGTTGGTTCCTACCGTCGTTCCGTGAAGAAGCATCCGCGTACGCGCCATCAACTCCGCGAGCGTGAGTCCCAACTGTTCGGCCGCAGCCGAAAGCGCGGCGAAGAATCCCTCGGAGAAATCCCACGGCGTCGAAGGGCTCTTGGCGAAGCTCAGATTCCCTTCCGAATCGCGGACAACACAGTCGGTGAACGTCCCGCCCGTGTCCACAGCGCAATAATATTCCCTTGCGTCCCGAATAGGCTCCGAACGTTCTCGCTCAAGGTCATGCGGAGTGAGTTCGCTCCTCATCTTCATTACCCCTCATCCTCATCGTTTGCGCCGACGATCCCTCTCGTTCACTGTGGCAGAGAGACCGGATAGAAGAAATCCCCCTCCGTCGTTGCCATGAACGGCCAGATCGAAGGCGGCTCGGCTTCATCGAGCAAGCGGCGAAGGAACGGAGCCGCCGCCTCTTGGAATGCTCGTCGAATTCGCTCCCCAGCCTCCATACCCGCGATGTCAAAGAACGTCTTCATATGGTTCGCGAAGAGATGCAGGCCGTACTCGATCCTGAAGCGCGGCGACCAGGAGAGCGCCACTCGGTATAGCTCCAACTGCGCATCGGCCGCGCGCGCCTCGATCTTCGCGATCTCCTCGAAAGGAACAGGGCATACCGCCCCATTGTCGCGGGCGGTCAGGAGCGCGCAGGCGCGCACGCGATCCGCGTATTCCGAAGGCTCTATGTGCACGCCGCCGAAGAGGTCGAATCGCACCTTCACATCCCGAAGGACGAGCGCGAGCGCCAGATTCGGGTAGGGATTTCGCGCGCGCGTTTGAGCCCAGGGGAGATACGTGTTCTGCAGATCGGTGAACTCACGAACGACGAGCACATCCCGATCATCCAGAGCGTATGGTCCGTGCGCGAAGAGGCCATCGCGTTGCTCCCCGTGCAAGATGAATGCGTACAGCTCCAGTGTCGCCGCCATTCGACGCAAGCGCTGGAGCGTGAGCGGATCCGCATCGACGAGATGATTCCGCAGCGCAGCGATCGCTGCCGACGGTAAGATTCGCATCGTCGCTTCCGACCCGTTCGGAAGGAGTTCATCGGCCTCGCGATACGCCCGACAGACTCGCCGCCAGAAATCCACGACGAATCCGATCTGCTCCAGATCATCCTCAGGAAAGGGCTCACCCGGCTTCACCCCCAAATCGAGAATATGTTGCTGACGCCCGCCGAGGTAGCAACAGATCAGGACGCTCAAAGTGAGGAAGTTCGGGCGCGCGCACACGCGCTTCATGCGTCGCCCGATCGCCTCGGGAGCGATGACTGTCGTCATCTCCGCGAGCAGCGGATACGCCGTGCGATAGAGGCATTCCCATCCAAGCGAGGAGCGGCGCGGCACATCGAAGAGCGCTGATCGCAGAAGCGCTCGGCGCTCCGACCGCATGAAGGCTTTCAGGCTCTGGGAGACAATCCGAATGTGATGATTGACCTCTTCGAGCGTCATCCTCATGATCATCCGCTCCCTCACTCCAAGGGGCTATAGATCTCTCCCTCCGTCTCCGCAATATGCCGCAGAATGAGCGGAGGCTCGCCCGCCAGCAGAGCCTCCAGGTGCCGTTCCACGCTCTCGCGAAAGCGCTCGCGGATCTCCTGGGGAAAGGCCGCTCCGAGCCCAGCTTGATCGCCGAATACTCGAAGAAGATTCCCATATAACTCCGCCCCATAAGCGATGCGGCGACGATCATCCCATGTGAGGAAGCGCCGGTAGAGGCGCATTTGGGCATCGGCGGCTCGTGCCGCGATGTCTTCCAATTCCTCAAGCGCTACAGGGCGAAGGCCTGCCTCCTCCGTTGTGAAGAGACCATAGGCTATGACGTTTCGGCTATACTCTTTGGGGTCGGTCCAGAGCGATCCAAAGAGGCCGATCCGCACCGCGACATCCTTCAGGCGCATGACACACGTCAGATGCGCGACGGGGAGCCGCACGGATTCGTCCGCCCAAGAGTAGAAATCATCTTGCAGTCCCAATTGCTCTTTGATGAGCAAGCACGTGCCGTCCGACAGCGGATAGGGTCCGTGGTGAAAGATCCCCACGCGCGCTTCGCCATTGAAGACGAAGGTGAGGAGGTCGAGCGTCGCCAGCGCGCGATGCAAACGTCGACGCCGCGCTTCCTCCGGCTCAGGACGAAGCATCGGCAGGAGCCTCTCCACCATCTGGTCCTCTAAGACCGGCAACGTGAAGCCGCCCTCCTCCGGCAAGAGCCGACCATCTCGACGATAGACGGAGAGAAACCGCGCCCAAAAATCCAAGAGGAAGGCGATCTCGTCAGCTTCTCCCTCCGCCAGATGACCGAGTAATCGCTTTTGCTCGCGGCCGTTCAGGTACCCGAGCAGCAGCGAATTGATGTGGATCTCATTGGGCCGCGCGCCAAGTCGCTTCACCCGATGCGCCAGCGCTTCTGGAGACAGTCGTTCGACGACTTGCCCGAGCAATGCTACCAAGTGCTCATGATAGCAGTAGCTCCCTAAAATCAATCGCCCGGGGAGATGAAAGAGTGGCGAGAGGAGCTGCGAACGCTGTTGCGTGCGGAAGAATCCGCGAACGCTCTCCCCGAACTGATGGAGGAACATATTCATATGAGCTCGTTCCATGTCTCTCCTCAACGCGCCAGAGCCTATGCGCGAGCTGCTCGTCCCCATGCAGGTTCCGCATGATATGTTCCCAAACGGGTCAGGAGTCCGGAGGCTATGAGAGTCATCAAGAACAAAACGAGCAAGATTTCCCGATAGGATCCAAGCTTCTCAAAACCCACGCCCATGAGAAAGGGGCCGACTATGCCTCCGAGAAGATACAGGGAGAGACTGTATCCATAGATCTCCCCAAAGGAGCAGAGGCCGAAATATCGGCTCACCAGGTAGGCGATGATGTCTATTTCCGCTCCCATTGTGAGTCCGATTAAGAACGCCGCGACGAAGGCGATGATGCCCCCTACTCCTAACCACAAGAGCAGAATGCCTACTCCGGCGAGGCTGAAAAAGGCGACCGCGACAAAAGGAGCGAAGAACCGATCCAACAAGACGCCGCAGATGACTCGTCCCATGAGAAGGGCGGCGCCGAAGATAGACATAGCCAAGGCAGCCCGTTCGGCCGATAGACCCCGATCCACAAGCAGTGGAACAAGGTGAATCATGATCCCGATCGCGCAGAGGGACATGAGAAAGAAAGCCATGCCCATAATCCAAAAGGTTCGCGTCCGCAGCGCTTCGGATGGGCTCAATCCCGAAGGCGCTCCCGATGACGAAGGGACTTCTGCCCCGAACCGACGGTCTCCTTCGTTCCCCCCAACCCCATCTGGCCAAAGCCCTAGGTCCTCAGGTTTCTCCTTAAGCAAGAGTCCCGCGATCGGGACGACGGCGAGAATTGGAAGGCTCCCCAAGAGGGCATAGGCGGCACGCCATCCCAAGTGTTGGATCAGGAGATGAGCGAGGAAAGGCATGAAGGTCGTCCCTATCCCTAGCCCCGCCATAGAGAGCCCTAAAGCCAGGCCTCGCCTCCGATCGAACCAGTTTGAGATCACCCGCGCATATGGGACGTGAGCCGATCCCCCACTGAGCATCCCTATCACGGCGAAGACGACATAGAGATGTCCGAGATGAGGGGAGAGCCAGGCGAGGCTCATCAGCGCGCCGCCGAAGAGCGCGGCGGCCGGAATGATGACTCGGCGTGCTCCCCAACGATCCACGAGCTTTCCGACCACAGGGGAACATACAGTCATAGCCGAGAGAGAGATCGAATATGCCGCAGCGATCTCCGCGCGATTCCAGTTGAACTCATCGGCCAGCGCGTTTAAGAATATCCCGAAGGTAACTCCGACGAGAGGACCGAAGCTGAAAAGATAGGATATGGCCGCTACTAAGACAATCACCCATCCATAGAAGATCGCCGCCATCGCATTTCCCACAGGGGATGGATTGAACAGTCAGGCGACCGTTCAGAATTCGATCACCGACGGCCGCTCATCTGCGGTGACGAAGCTCCAGGTCAGGCACCCATATCCCTTCGTCCCTTGGACGTCATACTCTCCGATGGAGAAGAGCAAATGATCGAACCGGTGGGGCCAGTGATGCGACGTATCAATGATGCCAAGCGGTCGCGCCGAGAGCGCGAGCGAGCGCCCACGCGCATCGGTGACGCGTACCTCTACTCGTTCGATGGATTTCCAGCGCCGCTCGCTCCAGGTGATGGCCAGACGGGCCGAGCGCAAGAGCGCGCGTTCCCTATCTTGATGGATGTAGCCACAGAGTTGGCGCCGACCGTCGGCGAAGTTCATGGCGGCCACGTTGACGACGAGCGAGGGAGAGAACGGGACCCACAGCACAAGATACCCTCGCCAGAGCGCGCGTGCTCCCCATCCCCACATCCGATCGCGCATTCCGAGCGCGGCGATGTCGATCTCTTCCCCATCGAGATTCATCCACCCTTCGTACCATCCGACCTGATCGAAATGGCGACTCTGTTCCCCCACAGGAGCTTCTTCCATCCAGAGCTTGGCCTCTGCCCAACTGAAGGCGCGGTGAATCGCCCGGAACGTGAGGTCGAACTGCAAGCGCGGGCTATCATACTGCAAGCGCCATCGCACGAACGGCTCGAGCATCTCCAGCTTCAAGGGGCCGAAGCACAGGCGCTCCCGCCCAACGTCGGACGGGATCGCGTAGTCCATCTTCATCAGTTCATAGCCCGGGCGCCCGTCCGTGAAGACATAGAGGGTGAGATCACCTCGACCGGCATTCGGGAAGACGCCTTGGTAGACCTGAAACTGAAGGCGCCTGGCCGGATCGAAGAACTCGAAGTACCATGCTTCGCGCCACCAGGGCTCGGGACCTATGGCATGGATGTCATCATCGGTGAGATCGAGGCCGACGGGGACGAAATCGCGCTCTTCGGACATACGCTCCTCTCCCTATCGCATCATATCGCCTATTGTGAATGGAGAGAATCGAATCAACGACGATTTAACCACCGCGGAAGCGCGGCGACCGCTTCTCGATGAAGGCGCGCACGCCTTCGCGAAAGTCATCGGTCGCCGCGAGCCTACCGACGAGCTGCCGTTCGCGCTCCAACTGCTCGTCCAACGAAGCCGTGAGGCTCGCCATCAGCAGATGCTTGATGGTGACGAGCGCCTGCATCGGTCCTTGCGCGATGCGGGCGGCGAAGGCGCGCGCTTCGTCAAGCAACACCTCTTCGGGAACCACACGATGTATGAGCCCCCATCGCGCTGCTTCCTCCGCTTCGATCAACTCGCCACTCACCATCCACTCGAAGGCTCTCCCCCATCCGATCAACCGCGGCACGATGAACGTTCCTCCGCAATCCGGTGCGATCCCCAGTCGCACGAACGCTTGATTGAAGCGCGTCCCCGCGGCCGCCAATCGGTAATCGCATGCGAGCGCGAGATTACAGCCTCCGCCGCTAGCAACCCCATGAATGGCGGCGATGACAATCTTCGGCATCCCGCGAATGATACGGATCACGTCATTCAAGGGACCGAGTAATTCGTCCAATAAGTGATCGGCCGAGGCGCCTTCCTCCAATCGCCGCTCGAGATACTTCAAATCAGCTCCCGCCGAGAACGCTCGCCCAGCTCCAGTGAGAATCACCGCGCGAACGTCTTCCCGTGCCTGAAGGGTTCGAAAGACATTCCGCAGTTCGGCTGCCAATGCAGCATCAATGGCATTCAACACCTCTGGCCGATGAAGCGTCACCCTGGCCACGGCCTCGCTCACTGTGAGTTGTACGGTCTGTCCGCCCATTCCTCCCTCCTCGTGCGCTCATGTCCGTTCCGCCGCACCCAAACGCTTCACCTCTTCGATCAGGGCCGGCACGATGTTCTCGTAAGCTTCGACGATCCCCAGATCAGCCACTTTGAAGATCGGCGCGCGCGGATCCGTGTTGATGGCGACGATGCACTTGGCCCCGGAGATCCCGACGACGTGCTGGCTAGCCCCAGAAATGCCGACGGCAACATAGAGATCAGGCGCGATCTTCTTTCCCGTCTGTCCGATCTGCCAACTGGCCGGCACCCATCCGGCATCGCACGCCGCGCGCGAAGCCCCAATGGCTCCGCCCAATAAGCGCGCCAGTTCTTCAAGCTGTCGGAAGCCCTCAGGCCCCCCTATGCCTCGCCCACCACCCACAACGATCCGTGCTTCTTCGAGCGGGACGGCGGTCGCCGACTCCTCGCGTATCCGCTCGACGATGCGCGTCCGAGCGCTCGATGGGTCGAGCGTCACCTCGATCGGCTCTAACCGTTCCCCAATGAAATCTCCTTCAAATGGATCGAATGCGCGGGGGCGCACGCAGATGACGACAGGCGGCTGAGGAGCGACCAACACGGCATGGGCCTTCCCCCCATAGACGGGTTTCGTGATAACCACCGCCCCATCTTCAGCCCGAAGCCCGATGACGTCAGTCGCGATCGCCGCCCCTAACCGATAGGCCAATCGCGGAGCGATCTCCAACGCGATCGTCCGACCGGGGAAGAGGATCACGTCCGGTCGAACCGTCGTCAGCAACTGCTCAGTGGCGCTCACGTATAGCTCAGGCGCATATTCCCGGAGCATCGGATGGAGGACGAGGAATGCGCACGTGCTCGCCGATGCCCCGGACGTTGGACTCACGTCCTCTCGACGCTCGGCGATGGATTCCGCAGCCGGACCGATGAGCGCCACGTTCACTTCGGCATCGAACGCGGTCGCGAGGAGGCGGGCTGCGCCGATCGCTTCGCGCTCGCTCCGCCCGACCTCGAGTGTTGGCAGGACGACCAAGATGACACGCATATGCTTTCCTCGCTCAGAGAATTCGCCGCTCCCGCAGTGCCCGCACAAGGTGTGCGGCCTTCTCCCCCACGGTCTCCCCCTCGATCCACTCGCACGCTTTCGACGTGCTCGGGATAACCAACTCTCGCAATTGCAGACGTTCGCTCGCTCCCCAAAGCTCGACCGTCCCCCCCACTAACTCTGAGACCGTCCACACGGGGATCGACGCGCGCGCTGCCATCATCGTGTCTCGGACTTTCGGCAAACGCGGGACGTTCGCCTCGTCGTTCGTGATCGTTGCCACCGCTGGTCGCATCGCGCGCACGATCTCCCATCCTTCGTCCGTTTGCCGCCGCATGAGGAAGCCGTCCTCCGCCACCTCGACGCGCGAAACGAAGTTCACACAGGTCCACCCGAGTGCTTCGGCCAGGAACGATCCGACCAGCCCACCGTGCCAATCTCCGGTCTCACGCCCACAGAGGACGAGATCCACCGGAAGGAGCTTCTCCACCGCTGCCGCTAGGAGGCGAGCGACGACGAACCCGTCAAGTGAAGGACCATCCTCGCTTGAGATCAAGATCGCGCGATCGGCGCGCAAGCTGAGCGCTTTCCGCAACACATCTGCCGTCGAGGGCGGGCCGACCGTGAGGGCGATGATCTCCACCGGTTCGCGATCGGCCATCCGCTCCCGCAGTTGCAAGGCGACTTCCAGTGCGTTTTCATCGAAGATGCTGATGACCAACTGCCCGATCCCTTCGGCTGCTGTCTTTCGTCCTGAATCGAGCCGAAACTCACTGGGCGGAATCTCCGGATCTAAGATCTGTGTCACGCAGACGACGACGCGCATTCCTCCTCCTTTCAAAGGCACACGAGCGTTCAGGGCTTTGTGAGAGGATCGCTGGGAATCAGCGTCCTAAGACGACGACGCAGGCGACCGAGCCTGGTCCTCCGAGATTGTGCACGAGCCCGAGCTCGGCGTTCTTCACCTGTCGGGCCCCGGCCTGTCCGCGCAATTGCAGGACGATCTCCGTGAGCATGCGCACGCCGCTGGCACCAATGGGATGGCCGAACGATTTTAGTCCCCCGCTCGGATTCACCGGCAGATCGCCCGTGAGCGCACTCCGCCCCTCTTCGATGAAGTATCGTCCCTCCCCCTTCTTGCAGAAGCCCAAGTCTTCGTAATTTGAGATCTCCGTCCACGTGAAGCAATCGTGCACTTCCGCGACGGAGATCTCCTGCGCCGGATTCCGAATCCCCGCCATACGATATGCCTCGGCCGCTGCCGCCACCGTCGCTGGAAACCCGACGTATTCGAACGTTGGATCGAAGAACGGCCATCCCGTCTCGACGGCCAATCCGATTCCTTTAACGTACACCGGATCCTCTCGGAACCGCCGCGCGAGATCGGCGCGACAGATGATGACGGCCGCGGCTCCATCGGTCGTCGGACAGCAGTCATAGAGTCCGAACGGATATGCGATGATCGGCGCGGCCAGGACTTGCTCTTCGGTCACTTCCATCCGAAAGTGGGCCTTCGGATTGAGAGAGCCGTTATGATGATTCTTGACGGCCACCTTCGCCAGCGTGCGCCGATCTCCACCGAAGCGATGGAAGTAGCGATTCGCGGCTAAAGCGAAAAGGCCCGGCGGCGTCGAGCCCGCTTCCAGATACGGATGCGTGCCCTCCCGCTGCAATCCCCGCACGGGACGATCGCGCAGTTTCTCCGCTCCCACGACCAATACGACTTCGTACACCCCAGCCGCCACCGCCAAGCATGCGTTCCGAAAGGCATCCGTTCCCGTCGCACAATAGTTCTCCACTCGCGTGATCGGCTTCCCATAGAGTCGCAGCGCGTCAGCCAAGGTGACGCTCGCTTTCCCTCCACCGAATCCCGGCGAGAATGTCCCCAACCACGCGGCCTCCACACGCTCGGGCTCGATCCCCGCGTCCTCGTAGGCGGCGAATGCGGCTTCGGCCATCAATTCCGATAGGCTCTTGTCATGCAACTCGCCGAACTTCGTGCATCCGATCCCAATGATGGCCACTTTGTCCTTCAGACTCTCAGCCATCGCTCCCTCCCTCTGGTCGACACTTCCAATAGTAGTGGTAGAGGCCGCCTCCGACCCCTAGCCGCCGCAGCGTCAACCGCACCGGCATCCCAATTCGCACCTCTGAAGGTTCGACGTCGGTCATTTGCAAATAGAGTCGCCCTCCCCCTTCGACATCCACCACTGCCAAGACCGTCGGCGGCATGGGCGAAGCGGCCAGCCAATCCACGGTGTAAGTGAATACTTCCCCCCGCCGCCCGAGCGGGACTTCACGCAATCCCGTCGTGCTGCGGCATCCTTGGCAAATGAACGTCGGCGGAAACTGCCGCAAGCCGCATTCTCCACATTCTGTGCCCCGCAGACGAATCGTGCGCGTCTCTTCCTTCTCGTAAAAGATGTTCGACAGGACCGGCCCATCCTCGTGATGCCGAAAATACTCCCGCGCCTTTCGAAATCGCTCGTAGGACGGGAATCGCAGCCCGCGCCGAAGTTGTGCCGCGATCGGATCACGCACCACATAGTCCTTGATCCGAGGAGTCACCTCTAACAACACGGCATCAGCGCCACTTCCATATCCGACCAGGAGAATTCGATCTCCGGGTCGCGCTTGTTCGAGCGCCGCGCTCAGCAGCAGCAATGGCGTCGCACACCCGATCATCCCCACCTGCTCCAGAAAGGTCTCTTGCAGTTGCTCAGCGCTGAATCCCAATTCCGTCGCCGTCCGCCCCATCGTCTTCGGATCAGCAGGAGGCAGGATCACGCGCGCGATCTCCGAAGGCCGTAGCCCGCTGTCGTCCAATACCCGCGCGATCGCGCGACCCACGATTCGCGTGTACCCCTCCACCGTGAACCGAGAGGCGAAGCTCGTGATCCGCTCGTCCTTATCCCGCCGGACGAAATCCAGGAAATCGTCACTCACACTCGCCCATGCCTTCACCTCAGCCACGACGTCCTGGCGCCCAACGGTCACGGCTGCGGCTCCATCTCCGAACCATTGCTCCTCCGGCGATTCCGGCGGCGCGTCTCGGGCATCGGCGGCGACGACGACAAGTGGTGCCGTCCCTCCTGCCGCCACGCGATCCACAGCCGCGAGAAGCGCCACTGTGCCCGCGCGCAGCGAATGCGCGAAATCCGCGACCGCGATTTCCTCCGGGAGATCGCACGCTGCCGCTAAAATCGCGGCGTTCATTCGCTCCAGATAGGGTGCCGTTGTGGATGCGAAATAGATCCCCCCGCACGCAGACAGGCCCAATCCCTGTACGGCCTCCAAAGCAAGCGTCAACGCATCCTCGTCAATCCCAATGGCCGTTCGCTCCCCCTTCAGGACAGGCGGCATCCCGTGAGCGGCGGCGATCTTCTCCCGCTCGATCCGATGCCGCGGCAGATAGATGGCATGTCCCGTGATCCCGATCATCACTCCATCGCCCGTAACATGCCTCGACGGTCTATCTGCGTCCGCAATAGCCGCAGCTCCTCTGGCGTCGGCGGCGGCGTCTCCGGCACATGGGCCGGGATGACCAACTCGAAACCCGTGTTCTCCCGAATCCGATCCACCGTCACTCCTGGATGACGCGAGACCACGCGCATCCGCCCTTCGGCGTCGAAATCCAATACGGCCAGATCGCTGACGACCCAAAAGGACCCGCCTTCCATGCTTGAACGAGCATAGCCTGGCGCCGAGACGAAATCAACGCGCTCGACGAAGACCTGACGCGTATGCCGACGAAAGAACGCCACACGGCGCCGCACGCAGGGGACCAGTTCTAATCCTACGCTCCCTGGCCCCCTCAGCCGTGGCGCTGACCACGTCCCCACTCCCACCAAGTTCACATTCCCATGCCGATCTATTTGCAACCCGCTCAGGAACATCACATCAAAAGCCCCCCGCAGCTCCAGATCGAATAATTCCTCCAACCGCACCACGGCCTCCGCGCGGGCGATCGCCCGCGCGGAATTCACCGAAGACAACAACTCCTCCAGCTCCGGATTGAGCGCCGCTGTCCCTCCCATAGTGAACGAGAGATTGGGCGCGTGCGTGAGTTGCGCCAACCGCAATCCAGCCGCCACCTCCCAACAGCCCGTACCGACGCCGACGAAATCTCCATCCTTGACCAAGCGAGAGAAAATAACGGCCATAAGCTCTCTGGATGAAGGTGGCGCGTCTTTCAGCGCGTGCTCTGGAGTTTCTCCCTCTCGCTCTTCCGATGCACGTGCGATCCCCGCTCTTCGCAGATAAGCCGACTCATCGGATGCGAGCACGACGTCCTGGAGATAGCGCGCCATCCCCTCGCGCGTCCGACCGTGGGCAAGGTAGGACTGCAGATGCTCACGATCCACATCATAGAGCGGCTCACTCGCCGTCGGATGCGCCGCTCCAAACAGAGGGACGACCGCATTCACCAAGATGGATGGAAGCGTCGTCCGCCACGGTTCCTCTCGCATGGCCTCGTGCGCGATCAGCTCATCGCAACTGAGGATGACGCGACGAGCCGCCCGCGCTAGCAACGAGTCCATGTAGACCGATCCGAGGTGTCGCGCGTTCCCGAAGGGATCACTCTGCTGCGCATGCAGCAATGCCCAATCGGGCACGAGCGCGGGCACGCAGAGGACCTCGGCGCCGGTGAATGGATCGCGCGTGAAGCGATAGTCGGCGTTCACCCGAACCAAATCCGTATAGGCGAGCGCACGTGGCAGAGCGAAGAAGGGCGCGCCCGCTGCTCCCGCCTTCAGTCCAAAGGCGAGGAATGCTTCCCCGACCTCGCGAATCTCAATCTCTCCACTCTCGGCCGCACGCCGGAAATTGGGCGCTCCTCCGAACTCCTCCAATCCGACATAGGGACTGATCACCCGACGCACGCATCCGGCCCCGATGAGCAAATCGAGCGGAAGGCCCGCCACAGCAGACGTAATCACCGTCAGATCCCGCTTTCGCTGCCGAATCAACTCCCGCACCAACGCCATTGGCGCGTTGAACAACGACAGTCCTCCAATGGCGATCGCGCTGCCATCTTCAATCCGCGCGATGGCCTCGCGGAGCGAGACGATCTTCGCTCGTCGCATTGTCACTTCTGATACCGTCGCTCGATGAGCTTCGTCTTATGAGCCGTGCGCTCGAGCGTCCCTTCGGGAACCATCTCGATCTCCGGGCGCACGCGCAGGCGCGCGTGCATCGCTTCGACGATCTCTCCCTTCAGGCGCTCAATCTGCTCGCCCTCGAGACTTGCGCGATATTCAACCCGAAGCCGTAGCGGCGGCGTCACACGCGGTCCTGGCTCAGTGAGTACGATCCGCATCTCTCCGGTCGCGCGCGGGGAGAACGATTCGATGAGATTCTTCACGGCTGCCGGATAGACCTTCACCCCCTTGACAATCAGAAGGTCGTCCACGCGCCCGAGCACCTTGATGCGCGGCCCCGGTTGTCCGCACGGACACGGCGTTGTGAACACTTGATAGATATCCCCCACGGAATATCGAATTGGCGGCTGCGCCTCCCATTCTAAGGCTGTCTTCACCCGTTCCCCAATGGCTCCGTCCACCAGTGGGATGGGCTCTTTCGTCTCCGGGTCCACAAGATCGTAAGAGACCGAGAAATCGTCGCCCACGACGTGCATTCCCTGATACTCAGGGGCATCGCACGAGACATTGAGGATCCCATGAGCCCCACCGAGCATATCATAGAGTCGTACGCCGTAGGCTTCCTGGATCTTTCGACGCACTTCAGGCAATCCAGCTCCCGGCTCCCCCGCGCAGCAGATGATCTCGATCCCCAGATCACTGACCTCACATCCGAGGACCTTGGGCGCGACCTCGATCAGGTATTCGGCATACGAGGGCGTACACAGTAAGGCGCGCGGCCGCGTCCACCGAATGAGTTTCAACAACCGTTCGCTTCCAGCCTCGGCGCCACAGGGAATCGGGCGTGCTCCCATCCTCTCCAAGGCGCGAACGACAGGCACCCCGGCCAGGAACATGCTCAACCCAAAAGCATGCATCACGGTATCCCCCGGCCGGATTCCGGCCCGCCAGAATCCGCGCGCCCAGAGGCGATCGGTGACCTCCACATCGTGTCGCGTGAAGGCATAGAAAGTCGGTTCCCCTGTCGTCCCCGACGTCGCCGCGACAGCGACCACCTGCTCCAGCGGCGCGCAGAGGAACATGCCAAATGGATGACCCAACTCCCGAAGCGACTGCTCCTGACTCTCCCGATGGATCTCCGGTGTGAGGAAGATTGGCAACCGATGCAAATCCTCTAGCGTGCGAATGTCCTCCGGATGAGCTCCCGCTTGATGGAACTTCTCGCGGTAGAAGGGCGATGCCTCGTAGGCATAGCGGAGTTGACGCCGCAGCTTCTCCAGGCGCACGGCCTCGAGTCGCTCACGCGGCATTAACTCCCACTCCGGCTCCCAATATGCCTCGGATCGTCGCTCGATTGATGACATACGCCATCTCCTCCTCAGTCAGGAAGACTCCAGAGGCGCATCCTCCGCCTCTTCCAAATCGGGGACCCACCGATTGTCCTCCACGCGGTAACGAGTGGCGACCTCAATGAGGACCCCATGCGCCTTACGCGGCGGGACGAAGACCCACTTCAGCCATGGGATGTTCGATGGCCCCGTCGGCTCCGCACTCGTCAACGGGATCCCCGCCTGCTGGAGGTCTGCGATCGTTTGCGCGAGATCGCTCGTCGTGAAGGCGATGTGATGCACCCGCTCGCCATATTTCTCCAAGAGCTTTTGATCAGCCGGATGCTGGCTCTCGAAGAACTGAATCGAAGTCCCGTGGGGATTCACGAAGGTCGCCCATCGGAGCTTATATCCGTCGGCCTCACCTTCGTCCCACACGATCTGCTGGGCTTGTTCGGGATCGAGGACGCTCAGGATCTGCTGATAATCCTGCACGGCCTGATCCAGATCGCGCACCAGGAAGGCAATGTGATCAAATTTCAGTTTCGGCATGGCTCTTCCCTCCTCGCCGAAAATCTCGTCCTCACATTCCCGAGACGGGATTGATGAACTCCAATCCACCATCAATTTGCAGGACTTGGCCAGTGATGAAATCGGCTTGTGGAGAAGCCAGGAAGGCGATGGCTGCGGCCACGTCTTCGGGGTATCCGGGACGCCCGAAGGGCATCTGTCGGAGGATGCGCTCGCGCACATCTGGGGGAAGTCCCAATCCCGATGGAGCCTCCAGCCCCCGCGCCGCCGTCAGGCGCGTCTCGATGAATCCGGGCGCGACCGCATTGACATTGACCAGAAAGGGCGCCAGCTCGCGAGCGGCGGCCTTCGTCAATCCGATCACGCCCGCCTTGGCCGCCGCATAATTGGCGTTGCCCACAGCGCCATAGATCCCGGCGATCGAGCTGACGTTGATGATCTTGCGATGCACGCGCTCGCCGCGCTGTTGATCGCGTCGAAACGCCTCACGGAAATGGGCTGCCGCCGCGCGCATGACGTGGAACGTGCCGCGCAATACGACATCCATGACGCGGTCATACTGCTCGTCCGTCAGCCGATGCAGCATGGCATCGGCCGTGACGCCCGCGTTATTGACGACAATGTCGAACTGTCCGAACCGCGCGATCGCCGTCTCCACGAGCATCCGCGCGACGTCCGCTCGCGCGACGCTCCCCAAGACGACGAGCGCCTGCCCACCATGCTCACGGACGAGTGCTTCGGTCTCGCGCGCGGGCTCCTCATCCACATCGTTGATGAGGACGCGGGCGCCAAGTGCCGCGAACGTTAACGCTGTGGCTCGCCCGATCCCTCGCCCCGATCCCGTCACGGCGGCGACTTTCCCTTCCAGCGAGATCATCGTCCCTCTCTCCGATCGTCAATAGCTTCGCGGCAGTCCCAGCCGTTCCCCGATGAAGTTCAAGACCATCTCATCTGTGATCGGCCCGACGCGATGCAACCGCACGTCGCGCCAGTAGCGCTGCATGTCGTACTCGCGGCTGTAGCAATATCCCCCCAAGATTTGCATCCCCATGTCCGCGACCTCGAACCCGAAGTTCGCGGCCACGAGCTTCGCCATATTCGCCTCCACGGCGCACTCTCGTCCCTGCGATTGCAACCACGCCGCCTTATACGTGATCAACCGCGCCAGCTCCAGCTTCGTGTACATCCACGAGAGCTTATGCTGAATCGCCTGAAATTGACCGATCGGCTTCCCAAACGCCTGCCGCTCCTTGGCATACGCCAGCGCATCCTCGAATGCCCCTTGCGCCTCGCCCACGCACATAGCGGCCGTCAAAATCCGCTCCTCATTTAGCATGCCGAACAATTGATACATCCCTTTGTCCCGCTGCCCGAGCAGATTCTCCCGTGGGACGCGTACGCGATCATAGAAGACCTCGAAGGATTGCGTGGCGCGGATGCCCACCTTCTCCAGTTTCCGCAGTGTGATCCCCGGACTCCTCCGATCCACAAGGAAAGCCGAGATGCCATCCACCCGCTTCGTCACCTTCTCATTGGTCCGCGCGAAGACGATCAGATAGTCCGATACATGCGCCGCCGTCGTCCACACCTTCTGCCCAGTGATCACATACCCATCCCCATCTTCAACAGCTCGCGTCTTCATGGCTCCG
The DNA here is from genome assembly GCA_025055075.1 of Blastocatellia bacterium. Taxonomy (NCBI): domain Bacteria; kingdom Pseudomonadati; phylum Acidobacteriota; class Blastocatellia; species Blastocatellia bacterium. Next base: position 153,370 of record JANWYV010000033.1, on the reverse strand, counting down.
GCCACGTCCGTCCCCCCATCGGGTTCGGTCAAAGAGATGGCGAACTTAATTCGTCCCTCGGCCAACAGCGGCAAATAACGGCGCTTCTGTTCCTCGGTCCCCGCCAGAAGCAACGTCATTGCTCCGAAACAGGCCGACATCCAGAAGGTCAGCGCGATAGCGCCGCTGCGACGCGCCAACTCCTCGGTCACGATGACCAAATCCATGATGTCTCCTCCAACCCCGCCATAAGCCTCCGGGATGGGAAGTTGCAGAAACCCATATTCGGCGAGCTTCTGCCAGACGCGTTCAGGATATTCCTCCTTCTCATCTAATTCCCGCACATACTCCCGCGGACACTCTCGCTCGACGAATGCCCGAATGTTTTGTCGCAACAGCTCCTTCTCCTTCCCCAGATCGAAGTTCAATCCCCCCCCCAGCGGGGTCTCCAATTCCGAATGATGCGCAACCATACGCTCACCTCCTGCAGATCAAAGGCTCTCTGCTCGGAACCACAGAGGCTCCTTCGCGGTTCTCACCGCCGCGCCGAGGAACGCGCTTTCGCCCCCCCCCCTTCGCTCGGCGCGGTGAATTCGAGGCCGTCGAATCTCGTTTCACAATTCCTTCAAGGATGAGGTTCGTGAAAACGGCCGTGATCTGCTCCAACGTGAAGCCAAGATCGGGTCGATACCACCGGTAGACCCAATTACACATCCCCAGGATTCCATAGACCGCTAATCGGGGATCGAGCTCGCGGAAGACGCCGGCGGCCTGTCCCTCGCGGATGATCTCGATGTACCGATCTTGGAACCGACGCATGCGTGCCAGGATACGGCGCCGACGCCGCTCCGAAAGTGTGTCGAACTCGTGCAGGAAGAGACCCACGGTCACCTGATCCCGGATGACATACTCGATCTCGGCCTCGATGGCGCGCCGCAGTTTCTCGATGGGATCGCGAGCCGACGCGACTTTCTGCAGAAAGTAATCGTCGCCCTTTTTGATGACCTGATCGAGGGTGATGTAGAGGAGGTCTTCCTTGGAAGCGATATAGTAATAGAGCGATCCCTTGAGCATCCCCACGCGATTGGCGACGTCCTGCATCGTCGTCGCGTGATATCCCTTCTCATAGAAAAGCTCGGCAGCAGCCCTCAGGATTTCCTCGAACCGATCTCCCTCCTCGGGAGCCCGTCTTCGCGAACGTTCTCTTGCGACGACCACTGTCGTACCTCCTTCCACAAAGATCTCCAGCGCCTCAAGCTTGCCTCACCTCGCTTGCTCCCGACAAGTCCTCGGATGTCGAAGAAATCGCTGAGGCCACAAGGCACGAGTCCTTCTCCGGATCATAGCTTCGCCGCCAGATGAGCACCTTGCGCCACGGCATCCAAGATTGTCCCCGGGCGCACACAATCTCCAATTCGATAGACGGGCACGGGGAAATCCTCCTCCAGGCAGAAGGCCATCTCATCGCTCGGCCGATAGCCCATGGCGAGGACGACAGAATCGCACGGGAGGATTCGCTCTTGATCTCGTTCGTCCACCACGACGGCACGCCCCTCTTCGATCCGCGCGATGCGATGGCGGGTCAGCAGCTGCACGCCTGCTTCTTTGAACTCATAGTAGAGCCATCGTCGAGTGATCGCTTCGATCCCCCTCCCGATATGCGAAAGCAGCTCCACGATCGTGATCTCATGGCCTCGATGTAGCAAATATTCGGCTACATCGCACCCGGTCCCTCCTCCTCCAACGATCACCACACGACGGCCAACCGAAGTACGACCGAGCAATACCTCCTCGGCGATCGCCACTATCGGGAGATCGGCTCCCGAGAGCGGCGGAATCATCGGTACACTCCCCGTCGCCAAGACGACGACATCGGGGTGCATCCCCAGCAACTCCTCGCGTGCGAGCGTCACACCGAGTTCGACCCGAACATGGTGCCTTTCAATCTGGCGAATCAAATACTCCGTGAATCGGTGGATCTCTTTCTTCGATGGAGCGGCGGCTGAGACATGGAGCTTTCCGCCCAAGCGCCTCTCCTTCTCGAAGAGCCACACCTCATGCCCACGCTCAGCAGCCACGCGCGCGGCCTCGAGTCCGGCCGGTCCTCCGCCGATGATGAGGATACGCTTGCGCTGCCGCGCCGGCCGGATCTGAAAGACGAACTCCTCCCCCAGTTCGGCATTCACAGTGCAGCGCGCCTCCAGCGCCCGCGAGACGAAGTCCACGCAATAGTTGCAGGAGATGCACGGGCGAATATCCTCGATGCGATTTTCGATCACCTTCTTCGCCCATTCGGGATCGGCGATGAGGCCGCGTCCGACGGCGATGAGATCAGCCTTCCCCTCCTGCAGGACGCGCTCGGCTACCTCTACATCGTGCAAGCGACCGACGGCGATGACGGGAATGCGCACGGCGGATTTGATCGCCCCGGCATCTTCGGCGAGATACCCCTTGGGCATGAACATGGGCGCCATGATGTAATGCAGCGTCTGCCAATTCCCCGCCGAAACGCTGATCGAACTGACGCCGGCTTGCTCCAGACGCCGGGCGATCTCCCGCGTCTCCGCGAGCGTCAAACCATCGGACACATACTCCTGCCCCGAGATCCGAACCTGAATGGGGAAATCCGTTCCCACTCGTTCCTGAATTCCGGCGATGATCTCCAGCAGAAATCGGAGTCGCCCTTCCAAAGAGCCGCCGTACTCGTCGTCACGACGATTCGACGCCGGCGAGAGGAACTCGCAGATCAGGTATCCATGCGCGCCATGCAACTCCACGAAGTCAAATCCCGCCTCGCGCGCGCGTCGCGCTCCTTCCACGAATTCCTCCACCACGAACCGAATCTCCTCCGGAGTGAGCACTCGCGGGATCGGCCCCTTGGGGGAGATCGGGATCGGCGAAGGAGCGATCGGTGTGCCGAGCGTCGTTTGCCGCCCCATGTGATTCAATTGCAACCCCACGACGACCTCGTACGGCTTGAGCGCGGCCACGAGCCGCCGCAGCCCCTCGATGTACCGATCGTCGTGGATGCGCAACTCAGGTCCCACGCCGACGACATCGGGGTCTACGATGCAATTCTCGACCACGATCATGCCGACGCCACTTTGGGCCCGCCGCAGATAATATCGGATCACGCGATCCGAGACCGTACCATCTTCATGCGCATATCCCATCCCCATCGGGGGCATGACGATACGGTTCTTCACGCGCAGGCCGCTGAACGTGATGGGCTCCAAGAGCTTCAGGCTCATGTCCGCAACATTCCCTCCACGTCAATGCGCTCGCGCAGCACCCGTAACTCCTCCGCCGTCGGGGGCTCAGTCTCCGGCACGACCTCTGGGATGATCAGCTCGAATCCCGTGTTTTGCACCACGTCATCCACGGTCACACCAGGATGGACCGATTGGAGACGCATCCGTTTGGTCTGCGGCTCGAAGTCCATGATGCACAACGGCGTGATGCAATAGAGAGGTCCGTTGTCGGGAAGGCCCAGTCGCCGGCGGCCCTCGGCCCCTCCTTCACCCCATCCCACTGTCGAGACGAAGTCGCATTTCTCGACGAAGATACGACGATCGTGAGATTGAACGTAGAGGTAGTAGCGATCCACATAATGCGCCATCGAGGTGGTGCCGACGGCCCCGGGTCCGCGAAACGTCAGGCGCCGATAGTCCTTGCCAACGCCGATGAGATTCGAATTCCCGTAGGGATCAATCTGAAGCGCTCCGACGACGAACATGTTGGAGACCAAGCGCGGATTCTCCTGGAAATCGTCGTGCAGGACATAGGCTTCGGCCCACTTCGCCGGCCGGAAATCGGTCACCGTGTAGAAAGGCTCCATCCGCGGCTCCTTGAGGACGTTCGTGAACGTCATGACCATATAGAGCCGGACGTTGGGACAATAGAGCAGATGCGCCAGCAAAATCCCCGCGCGCGGCACATGGAGTCCCGCTCCAACGGCCACGCGCTCGCCATCGCGTACCTGACGGGCGATAAAGGTCGCGATCAATTCTTTGGTCGTGAAGTCCCTCGCGGATTCTCGCGCCATGGCCTAGTACTCGTGCAGAGAGATGAGGCGTTTGATGCCGATGACCTCCAGATAATCGGCGTGCGTCTCGGGATCCAGGACATACTTGCGGAGATACGCCTCGAAGGGGCCACGATCGCCATGCTTGGCATAGGCTGTCGCCGCAGCGACGTACTCGCGCAAATGCTCAGCGTCCTCGATGTAGTAGCCCGGCGCAGCGAATGGATGCGACCCGTAGGGCGCGCGCACAATGGCATCCACGCCATAGAGTGATGTCGCCAGCGGATTCTTCCGCACCTCCTCGTTAGGGATGATGCGCTCGACCTGGACGATCGTCCGATCTGCCGCGCGCCAGAGGGCACGATCCCCGAACCCCGTGCCAATGTGTTGGACATTCCCATAAGGATCAGCGTGAGCGGCGTAGATGATGGCGATGTCGGGTTTGATGGCCGGGATGGCGAGAAGCGGCTCGCCTGTGATCGGATCACTGAAGACCTTGATATCGGGATTGACCTCGGGAAAGGAGGTGCCGATCCCAGCCTTCCACGGCGTGAAGGGCAGGCGCTGCGCCGCTGCGCGTAAGGCGCAGTAGTACATTCCTTCATCGCACTCCCACACGTCCAACTCCCCACGTTCGACGGCCGCGCGAAACATCGGAGCGACCGGACAATAGTGCTCGCCCCCCATGTAAGCCGTCACGAGTCTCCGGACGCACCCGGCTCCAATGAGCAGATCCAAATCCAAGCCACCGGAAGCTGGCCCGACGACAGTGAGATTCTTCACCCCGCGCCGGATGATCTGACGAACGATCGCCATCGGATGGCTCGAGTTAATGAACCCCCCAATGGCGATCGTCATCCCATCGCGAATCCATGAGGCCGCTTCCTGTTCGTCAAGGACAAGCGATCTCCGTTCCAAACCCATAGCGATCCGTTTGCTCAATAGTGCCAGGAATTCTTGAACTCCGGAATGCGAAAGCCCAAGATTTCTTCGACGCAGGTCAAGGCAGCCCGCGCGGCGCGATCCACGCCGATCCCCCGCGAGCGAAAGGTCTCCGAGGCGAAGAACAGGCCTTCGACGTTCGGCGCTCGATGATCAGGCCGATACCGACCGACTAAGCACGGCTTTTGGATGACGCCGAACGGCGGATACGCCACCAGGTGGCGCTTCTTCCAAATGATGTTCTTCGCCGTGAACGTACTGGGATACATGGCCGCTAAGTCGCGCTCGGCCTCCGCGAACTTCCGTTCGATCCATTCCCGATCCCGTATCCCTTGAAACGCAAACCCGCAATTGAACAGATGCTTCCCTTCGGGAGCCGTCGTCGGATCCATTCCTGAGACCAGGAATGCCCATCCGGGCAAGCGGCTGTAAGGCGCCTCAAACCACACGGCCAGCTCCGTGAGCGACGTGCCCGTGTAGATCGGCTCATGGCAGGCAACGTAGAAGCCCAACCAACAGACACGGAACTGATCCTGCGCCAAGAGTTTCACCTGCGCCACGTACCAATCGGGCAGGTCTTGCTCCCACACCACGTCCAAGACATTCCACACGGGCAATGTGCAGATGACGGTCTCCGTCTCCACGTATTCCAGGTTGAAGGCTTCCGTCGGAATCGCTTTCCGAACCGGTTCGAGCGCGACAGCCACGACTCGACCGTTCTCGATCACGACGCGATGCGCGCGCGTCTGAAGCCGGATCTCTCCGCCGTACTCGCGTACCGCATCGGCGAGCGTGTGAAACATCCCGTCCCATCCGCCGACGGGCCAGAAGGAGTACCCGGCCGTCTGCTTCTCCTGATAGTGCATCTTGCGAACGTAGAGGTTATCGCTAGCCGAATGATCGTACCATTTCTCCGTAAGACATTCGGCCATGGCGATGTACTCGAACAGCTCGATGATCCCCTCGCTGCGCGTGTGTTCCAAAAGCCACGCGCGAAGCGGCAGATGATCGTACCGATCGAACGCTTCGAATTCGGTCTCGCATAAAATGCGGATCACTTTCTTCAACTCGCCCTTGTCCACTCGGTATCGCTCCTGGATGGGCCGCCACCGCCCCGCACTGTTATCCCAGAAAGGAAGTCCTTGGTTGACGACGCCGTGTTCGAGCCGCTTCCCGAGGAATTCGAAGATGCGGGTGAGGCCCGAACCACTATCCTCGAGCAAATGCCCGCCGAGGTTGAGCCGATACCCCTCATACGGAATGGCCATGGCGCGCCCGCCCAAATGGACATCGCGTTCGATGAGGAGCACTTTCTTCCCGAACTTGGCCAAGAGCGCGCCGGCTGTTAATCCAGCCGCCCCAGCCCCGATGATGACGACATCATATTTCGCCATATGACGCTTCCTCTCCCTACCGATAGCCCAATGCGTATTCAGCGATGAGCACGCGGTGTAGCTCGTTGACCCCTTCGACGATCTGGAAGACCTTGGCGTCGCGATAGTACCGACTGACGGGATATTCGGCCGAGCACCCGTAAGCGCCGAAGATCTGGACGGCATGCGTCGCGGCCATCAGCGCCACATCCGTCGCCACCATCTTGGCGATCGAAGCCTCGCGGCGCACATCGGGCACCCCGCGGTCTTTGAGCCACGCTAACCGATACGTCAGATAGCGCGCGCTCTCGATCCCTACGACCATGTCAGTGATCTTGGATTGCACGAGCTGGAACTTCCCAATGGGTTGACCGAAGACCACGCGCTCGCGCGCGTACGTAAGAACTTCGTCCAAACACGCTTGGGCCATCCCGACAGCGCGCGCAGCCACTCCCAACCGCCCGTTCTCCACCGCGCACATGGCGACGCGAAAGCCCTCGCCCTCCTCGCCAATTCGATTCTCGACCGGCACCCGACAGTCCTCGAAGACGACTTCGCCGGTGCAGAGCGGTCGAAATCCCAGTTTGTGTTTGTACGGGCGGAGCGTCATTCCCGGTGTCCCTCGCTCGACGATGAACGCGCAAATTCCCTTATGCCTGAGACTCCGATCAAGCGTGGCGAACGTCAGCACCCAACCACACACATCGAGGAAGCTGATCCATGCTTTCGCCCCGTTGAGGACGTAGTATTTTCCATCCCGTCGGCATGTCGTGCGCATGGCGCCGACGTCCGTACCGGATCCCGGTTCGGTAAGTGCCACGGAGGCGAACACCTCGCCCTGCGCAAGAGGCTTCAGATACTTCTGCTTCTGTTCCTCCGTCCCATAGCGGAGGATCGCCGAACCGGCCAGACCGCTCGGGAAGGAGAGCGCACAGCCGATGATCTGACACACGCGCGAGATCTCCTCGATGAGGAGCGCATAGGTGACATGGTCCAACCCAGCCCCTCCATACTCGACCGGGACGACGCCCCCCATGTACCCCTGCGCCGCCGCCTTCCTGACGATCTCAACGGGGAAGCGCTCCTCCTGATCATACGCGGCTACATAAGGCGCGATCTCCCGAAGGGCGAATTCCCGCACAGCTTTTTTGATTTGTAGCTGTTCCTCCGTGAATCCGAAGTCCATCGCTGGATCCCTCCTTCTCCGAAGAGCCGATCACCTGACGGGAGCGAAATAGACGATGTCCAAGATGCTCCCTGTGCGCTCCTGGCGCCATACGGCGCGAACGCGGACCACTTGCTCCAGCTCGGTCGGCTCCACCTCTCCCAGACGATGCACGAGATGAGTATCCGCGCCATCCAGTCGAATCAGGCCGAGAATCACCGGCGGTTCTATTGGGCGCACCGTGTAGCTCACCAACTCCCCCTCATCCGGCAACTCGCGCCATTCCGCGATCTCCCGCCAGCATCGCCCGCAGAATCCGAGGGGCGGGACGTACACGCGCCCGCACTCTCCACATCGCGTCGCCCAAATGCGACGCTCAGCCAGTCCCATGAGGAAGCGCGATATCGTCCGACCTGCCGTATATTCGAAGGGGATGCGAATCCTCTGATGAACAACCCATTCGCTCATCTCAGTCCTCAAGGAGACGAAAATACAATATGTCTCGCAATGATCCTTCACGTTGTTCGCGGAAGACGGCGCGCACGCGTTTCCCGACGGCAATCTTACTCTCGTCGGTTTCATCTAGAAAGTGATAGAGACTCGTCGAAGCGCCATCCAATCGGATAATGGCGAACCCATAGGGGACGGGGCGCTGCTCCCCCGTCATCGGGTCAATGAACGGGATGCGCACGACAGTCCAACCGACGATCGTCCCCTCCGGGCCGACTTCGACCCACTCCTGCAGCTCACGATAGCAGATGCCGCATACAGGCCGCGGCGGAATATACACGCGTCCGCACTCCGGGCACCGCATTCCCATGATCCGCGCGTGATCGCGCAGCTCGGTGAAGAATCGCGTTCCGTAGTGACCGACCGCGTAGTGATATTCGGTGTTCAGAAAGAACTCGACGCGAAGCATCGGCGATTCCTCACTCACGGTTTCTCCTGACTGAAGCTTCGGCGATTCCCCACTCATGGTTTCTCCCGACTCAGAATCATAATATCGGTCCACGCATTCCCCCCATAGCCTGTCGCCAATGCCATCCGCGCTCCTTCGACCTGCCGCCGCCCGGCTTTCCCCATGATCTGCAAAGCCGCCTCGGCGACGCGAATGAGCGCCGTGGCCCCAATGGGATTCGTGGACATGACGCCTCCGGAAGGATTCACCGGCAACTCCCCAGTGAGCTCCGTGACGCCCATATCTATGAGCTTTCCACCTTCACCACGTTCGCAGAAGCCAAGGTTCTCGTACATGGCCAACTCCGCGAAGGAGGCGACCTCGTAGATCTCGGCGACATCGAGCTCTTTGCGTGGGTTCGTAATCCCCGCCGCTTGATAGGCGCGACGCGACGCTGCGATCAAACTCCGCATCTCGGCCAAGCGTTTGGGGCTATCCCCCATGTACTGCTGTTCGTGCGCTGTCGCGACGGCCTTGACCCAGGCTGGACGCGGACACAGCCGTTGCGCCTTCGACTCTTCGGCGAAGATGACGGCCACCGCCCCATCCGACTGCGGACACATATCGAGCCGCTTCACCGGATAGGCGAGCATCTCCGACTTCAAGACGTCCTCGACCGTGATATCAGGCATCTGCAAATGGGCGTACTCGTTGAGACATGCGTTGCGCCGTGCCTTGACGGCCGCTTTTGCCGCTTGTTCTTCAGTCACTCCGCTCTCGTGCATGTAGGTCGTCGCCATGACGGCGAAATTCCCAATCGCCCCAGCCATGATCGATCGTTCCCAGATGGGGTCGCCCACGGTCGTGATGGCCGTTTGCGTATGTCCCTCGGATTGTTTCTGAAATCCGATGGCCATCACCACGTCGTAGATCCCGCTGGCGACATAGTAATACGCCGCGATGGCCGTCGTCGTCCCCACCGTCCCTCCCGTATTGAACTTCACCGAGGGCTTCATGTATCCCCCCCACCCTTCGACGGCCCACAGCTCGGGAAAGAGGAACCCCTCGAACGGCTCCATGTTGCTGAGCAGCACAGCGTCGATCTGCTGCATTGTCAGATCGGCATCTTGCAGCGCGCGGATGACGGCCTCAGAGATCAACTCGCGGATGTTCACATCCAGCCGTCGCGCCGCATGCTTGGTCTGTCCCGTGGCGATGATGGCGACGCGTCGCGGCATACCCGTTCACTCCCGTCTCAGGATCACTACCGTTTGATTTTGACCACAGATACCACCAGCGCCGTGAGCCAAGGCCACGCGCGCCCCTTCGATTTGACGCTCCCCCGCCTCTCCGCTCAATTGCCAGTAGGCCTCGATAGCGCGAGCGAGTCCACTGACGGTCGGCGGATTCCCACAGAGCGGCCCTCCAGAAGGGTTGATGAACCCAGCCCGTTCTTGCGCGATCAACTCCACCGGCGCAGGATGGAGGCCGAGCGCCTCAATGGCCATCAGCTCTTCATGCGCATACCGTGCCGAGATCTCCACGACGTCAATCTCGTGGGCGGGATCGTTAATGTCCGCCATGGCATAGGCGCGCCGCGCAGCTTCCCGAAGCGCATCAGCCTCGGCCACGTCGCGCTCCGTCCAATAGGCGTCGGTGCAATTCCCAACGCCGACAACATATACCGGACAGTCCGTGAGCTGACGCGCTCGCTCCTCGCTCGCCAAGAGCAGGGCACACGCACCATCGGAACGTGGCGCTGCCTCCAGCTCGTGGATGGGATCGGCCAAAATAGGCGAGGCCAGCACATCCTCCACAGTGAACGTTCCGGCTCGCAGGGCATACGGATTCTTGAGCGCGTGACGATGGGCTTTCACGGAGACGAGCGCGACATCTTCCGGCGCGAGTCCTCGCTTCCGGCAGTAGCGGCGCGCTTGAAGCGCCGCGGCCGTCAATTCATCAAGCCCCAGGGGCCGTTGAACAAAAGGATCGAACATGAGCCCGGTGATCGCCGACGGCTGCCCCACAGATTCTTTGCAGTGGGCGACGACGAGCGTCAGGTCGAACTCGCCGGAGAGGACGCGCGCGACTCCATAGAGCAACGCCTGAAGACCATCGGCCGCGACTTTCGCCTCAGATTTCAAGTAAGCGCCCACGACTTCATTGATGGCCATCCCAGAGATGGTCTTCCCATCGTAAGCGTCTTGCGAGGCCGTCACCATGCTCTCGATCTCGTGCATCGAGATCTCCGTGCGGTCGAGCAGCTCCCGGACAACCCCATAGACCAGTTCGTTAAACGCGAGCGAGGCCTTTCGAGCCTCAAATCGCGTCTGCGTGGCTCCGATGATTGCGACCCGTTTCATCGTCCTTTCCACCGAGGAAGACGTTTTTCGAGGAAAGCGGCGATCCCCTCCCGCGCGTCTTCAGAGAGGAGCGCATGCAGGCAATATCGCTTCTCGATCTCCAATCCCTCCGCCAATGTCACCTCTGTCGACTCGACCAAACAGCGTTTGATCGCGCGCAGAGCCACAGGAGCTTGAGCCGCCAGACGGTGCGCGAATGCGCGTGCTTCCTCACGCGTGCGCTCCGGCTCGCACGCCCGCGTGATCAGCCCAATGGCTTCCGCTCGATCGGCGTCCACCAGCTCCCCCGTCATGATCAGCTCTGCGGCGCGCGCGCGGCCGATCAACCGCGGGAGACGCTGCGTCCCCCCCCCTCCTGGGAGGATGCCTAGCCGAATCTCCGGAAGCCCAATGCGCGGCGTTCCCCTGGACATGAAGCGAAAGTCTAAGGCCAGTGCCAGTTCGCACCCCCCGCCCAGCGCATGCCCGGTGATGGCCGCGATGGTCGGTTTGGAGAGACGTTCGATGTGGTTGAAGGTCGCATGCACCAGTTCGATCTTCCGCTCGAGCGGCTCTCGCTCGAACCGATACTCGGCCATCTGCTTGATGTCCGCGCCGGCGATGAAGATGTCCTCCACGCCACTGGCGAAGACGATGGCGCGCGTCTCTTCATCCGTCTCTAATTCCGCACTCACCCGAACGAGTTCCTCGTATAGCTCCGGATCCAATGTATTCTTCGGCGGCTTACACACGATCACCTCGGCCACGCCATCGGCCCGCGCGATCGTCAGGAAGCGATAATCGGACATCGCTCACTCCTCGAACTTGAAGACCTTCACGGCCGTATCCCGTAGGAGCGCTTGTTTCGCCTCAGGCTTCAACCCAAGTTGCTCTATCTGCGTGAGGCTCTCTTCATGCAGGATGAGCGGGTAATCCGTCCCCCACATGACCTTCCCAATGCCGCGCGAATTGAGGAAATGAACGAGCGACTTATCCCAATACCGAGGAGCGTGCCCGCTGACGGCGATGTACACGTTCGGATGCTTCCACGCTAAGGCGATCAGCTCCTCCACCCATGGCCATCCCGTATGGGCGGCGACCAAACGCAGTTCGGGAAAATAGAGGGCGACATCATCGAGGAGGATCGGACGACCACAAGCGCTCGGCATGAATTCGGCCGAATGACCGGTCTGAATCACAATCGGGATGTCCAGCTCCGCGCACTTGGCGTAGAAGGGATACCATTCGGCAGCGTTGAGCGGTAAACCAAAGCCATAGGGATGAATGTGCGCGCCCCGAAATCCATATTCCCGGACAGCATACTCGAGTCGCCGCACGCCCGCCATGCGCTCGAAGGGATTGATGCCCGCCAATCCTACGATCCGCCCCGGATATGCCCGAACGAGCTCGGCGATCTCCTCATAGGAGAAATCCGCCCCCATCTTGTTCTTCCGGTAGAACGCTTGCTTGAGCGCCGGCACGCACACTTTCTCGATGCCGAGCCGATCCATCATGGCGATAAATTCGCGGGGCTCATAGCCCTTCATGTTGGCGGCGCGCCCCCACTGGATCCCCATCATGAAGTAGACTTCCTCGTTATCGAGGAAGAGATGCTTGATCCCTGATGGCGTGAACGGATTACACCAAACGTCAATGGCTCCCTTCATGCGCTCCCTTCCTCCGCACGTTCGTTCGGCTCCTCCGCTAACTCGATGAGGATCTCCCCCCTCGTCCCCATATTGAGGAACGCGATCTTCCGCCCATGCAGTCCTGTCCGCGGCTGCGGATCGAGGACGCGCGCCCCTTGTTCCCGAAGACGCGCCAGCTCCTCCTCAATCCCCGACGCGTGAAAGGAGATATGATGGATGCCCTCGCCACGCTCGCGGAGCAGGCGCCCGACCTTCGTGTCCGGATCCTTGGCGCTGAGCAATTCCAGATGCACGCCCTCGATCTCGAGCACAGCGACATCCGTCCGCGACTCCGGCAAGAAGCTCCGTTCCAGCAGCGTCGCACCCAGTAGCCGCTGAAATCGCTCGATGCTCGCCTCCAGGTCCGTGACCAAAAGCGCGATGTGATTCAGTCCGCCAATCACCGCCACCTCCTTTTACCAAACGCTCGTTTGGTAACTTTACTCGATGGGAGAGCCGGTTGTCAAATCGGTTTCCCCTGACGGGCACGGGGGATCGGTCTCGCACGCGTAGAAGATGCGAAACACGGTGTTGAACTTTTGGAACCCCGTGACGAGGGCGAAGTACATACCCACCTCTACCAGCTCCTCATCGGTCAGCTCTCGCTTCACCTCCTCGAGGACCGTCCCCTCCAACACCGCCTCCGCCCGATGCGCCATCAATTCGGCCACGCGCAGGATAGCACGCTCGCGCGATGTGAACGGTCCGCGCTCGGGATCGTCAACGCCCTCGACCTTTTCTTCAGGAATGCCGTTTCGCCTGGCCCAGGCGAGGTTGGCCGCCTTTCAGTACTCGCACCCATTCAATCGCGCCAAGCGCAAGCGCGCTAATTCCTTGATCTCAGACTCGACACGACCGTTGAGCAGCGAGAGGTAGAACTCGTGAAAGGCGCGAAAGGCCTCAGGCCGATGGGCGATGACGCGGGCGAAGACCGTATCGCCAATCCACGCCTCATACATGGCCACAAGCTGTTGCAGGTCCAAGGGAAGATCGCTCGTCTTTTTCAATTCCACGGCCGGCATCTCTCTCCTCCTTGGAGCATCGCCCCATCGCTGACGGCGAGGGGGCGACGGCTCAAAACGTGAATCGCAGGGCGAGTTGCGTCTTGAAGGCATCACCGACGGCGCGCGGCGTGTTGAAGGTGGCGATCGGCGGTTGCGCCAGCGTCGGCCGCCCCCACACGGTGAAGAGATCGGTGATATTCACCCGATTGAAGAGATTGTAGAACTCCACAATCGCCTCCAGGTTGGAGCGCTCAGTGATCCGGAAGCGTCGCACGACGCGCATGTCCAACGATAGGAAATCATCCCCCCGATGGGTATTCCGCCCAAGCGTGTCCGGCCGATCCGTAACAGCGTTGAGATCGCGATTCACATCCGAGCCCACCGTCACGTTGAAATATCGAGGGCTTTGTGCCGTCGCGATCACATGCACTCCGAATCCCCTCAGGAGCGGGAATTGCCACGGTGCTTCCGCACTCAGCGTCACGATGAGGCGATGCTTGGCATGCTCGGCCGAAACCGCTCGATCCAACCGTGTATTGTATGGATCTTCAGGTGCGATGAACGTGCTGTTGCCCGCCCCATTGTCGATCGCCCGCGAGAAGACATAGCTGGCCGTCAGCCCGAAGTGACGGACGAACGCTCGACGCACAGTGAGCGTCCCCGCGTGATAGATCGAATATCCGACGGGCTGTCCGATATGGGTCACGCCGAATCGCGTATCGTAGAGACGATTCTGATAGTCGTTCTTCCCATTGGGCAGGCGCGCGACGGCCGGCCGCAGGTTATGGTTGATCAAGAGCGGCAGCTTGAACGAACGCAAGCCCGAGTACCCAACGGTCACCGCCCAGGACGAGGAGAGCTGTCGCTCCAACTCCAAGCTCCACTGCTGGGCATACGGATTGGGCATATCTGGAGCCGTGACGACAACGAACTGCGGCGATGGCCCGGTGGGAATCACCCCCCGCCGCACATAGTTCAGAAAGGCTGCCGTCGCCGCATCCGTTCCCGTGATGATGATGGGAACGACTGTGTCCGGCAGCGGCTTGTACTTCCGAACGAAGGGATTCGCCCGGGTGTATTCCTCATTGAAGCTCGGGAAATTGGAACCATGGACGAATCCGTCAAGGATCAAATAAGGGTGGTAGCGATCGGAGACGAATATCCCATAGCCACCGCGAATCACCGTTGGACGGAGCTGTCCAAAAGAGTAGGCGAATCCCACGCGAGGTTGGAAATTGTTATGATCTCCCTCGGAGAGTGCCGTGATCCCCCGAATCCGCTCGACGTCGTACCGAATCCCATAGGTGAGAGTGAAATTCCGGCGCGCTTGCCATTGATCCTGCACAAACCACCCGAACTGGTCCGCGTCCATGAACAGGCGCAACCGATACTGTTCCGGATGGATGCGGATTTGAAAGACGAGCGGTCCGTTCGGTGCCGTGAAGGCCGCTAGGCCAGGGATGACGGCCAGGGAGCCGGGGGTGACGTGGTTCATGAGATCCGTCCGCAGGTATTCGGCGCCGAACTTCACGTGATGCGCGCCGCGCAGATAACTCGCATTGTGGAAGAGGTGCCACCGCTTCTCATCGAGTCCTTGCTCATCAGCGGCCTCCACTCCAGTAGAGAATGCCCCCACGATGGCCAGCTCCACCAGCGGCACTCCCGGCCGTGGCCGTAATTGATAAGCATGCTTAGCGAAACCGAATCCTGTCGTCATAACGAAGCGCGGCGAGAACGTGGAATTCAGCGTCATGACCAGCCCTTGGTCCCGCAGCGTGTGATGGCGCGCCGCCAGTGTCGTGATCGGTTCCCCTGTCACTCCCGATGCTCCGATCCGATCATTCCGATTCTCCATGTCATAGAAGTTGTAGCGCACCTTCCCCATGTGCTTCTCCCCTAAAGCGAAATCCGACCTCACCAAGAACTGGTCCACATCCGACGTCTGCAACACGTTGGGCGTCTCCTGCTCCGGATACCCGAGCCGCTGCAACACGGCGTTAACGGCTCCCAGATTCTGCAGATAGACCGCTGGGAATCGCGGCGCCTTCGCCTGCCGCTGGCCCTCGTAGTTGCCGAAGAGGAAGACCCGATCCCGCCGTAGGGGACCGCCAATTGTCCCCCCAAACTGCCCCCGCCGAAAGGCGCTGAAGCCCGGCGTCGTCAAGATGTCCGTCTTGTCCAGCTTGTCGTTCCGCAAGAACCCATATCCGCTCCCCCGCCACTCGTTCGTCCCCGAGCGCGTGATCACGTTGATGATCCCCCCCATGGCATGCCCCTGCTCGACCGTGTACAAGCTGTTGACGACTCGAAACTCCCGTACGGCTTCGAGCGAGTAGAAGGATTTCACGACATTGGCCGTCCACACATACGCATCGGCTCCATCCATCGTTTGGTAGTTGAATTGATAGCGTAGCCCACTGAAACTGAACTGATTCTCCTTGTAACGATCGCCCATGTACGCTCCGCGTCCGCTGGCGGCACTGGCCGGAACGACCTTGGGCGTAATGAGGGTCAACTGCACGAAATTCCGCGTGTTGATCGGCAAGGCGTGCACTTGCCGCTCGTCCAACACCTGCGTGATCTCCGTCCGCGTCGGCTCCACAAGCGGTGCTTGGGCCGTGATCTCCACCATCTCCTCGACCGCCCCAACCTTCAATGTGATGTCCACAGTCGCCGCCTGCCCCACGGTCAACGCGATGGGGATCACGCTCACGGCGAACCCCCGCGCTTCAACGCGCACCTCGTATCGCCCCGGCGGAAGTGAGATCGCGCGATATCTCCCATTCTCGTCTGTCTCCACGCGTTGACTCACCCCCGTATCGAGATTCCGCACGCTCACCTGCGCCCCCACAACGACATTCCCTGCCGGGTCCGTCACTATGCCGCTCACGCTCGCCATCGCTGGCGTCTGTGCAGCGAGAGCGGCATTCGCAGACAAAACCACGATGCCCACTAGGGCACAAAGCCACGCCCATGTTCGAGTGGATTTACTCACGCTCTGTCTCATTTTCTCCTCCTTTCTCCCTGCTACGGGTAGTGGTTTCTCCCCCCGTACAGGGGGTGGTCAAAAGGCGGACCCTCACGCGTGCTCGGAGACCGAGGGCGGCTCCTCCTCACTTACGCGAAAGACTTGGCAAGTATTTTTGAGCAACGGCAGCCATCGCTGGCGGTGCTCCTGCTCGGAGAGGTTCCCCAACCCCTCCTCGCTCATGCCGGTCCGCCGATCAATCAAATAGGTGGCTGTGAATCGAACGGCCGACTGCGCGATTTCCACCAGATGGACGCAACCACTCGTTCCCCCCAGCAGCTCCGCGATCCGCCGATTGATCCCCCGCCCGATGACTTCCCCCTCCAGACGGGCGACGTTCGCCAAAGCCGGCAGACAAAGCGTCGGGTAGGGCCGCTTGATCATCTCAGCACGCGCCTGAAGGATGCGTCCGGTCTCGACCTCCACGATCAGCTCCAGATGAAAGCTGTGTTCGACATCCAAGAGCGATCCCTGTACGCGGAGGTTTGGCCCTCGATCGTCGAAAATCTTCACGTTGACGTTGCGTTCGAGGATCTTCGTCATGCGCTCTTGCCATGAAAATACGGCACGACCTCGCGTCCAAAGAGGGCGAGACATCGCAAGACCTGATCCCACCGAGGCCCTTTGGGCAACCGGAAGCGAAGGACGATCTCATCTACGTCATATTCGCGCGCGTACATCTCAATCTGGCGGATGCATTCTTCAGGAGACCCGAGGATGAAATGGCGACTGGCGCGCTCGATAGTGAAGTCGGATTCGGACTGGAATTCCGGGTGATGCGTGAGGATGCCCCAGCGGAAATAGAAGAGCCATTCCTCGATGGCGAGTCGCCCAAATACCTCTTCGGCTTCTTCTCGCGTGGGCGCCACCCATCCATCGCGCATGAGGACGACCTTCGAGGGACGACCGGCCGCGCGCGCAGCCTCTCGATAGAGCTGAACCTGTGCGAGCCAAACCTGGCGATCTAGTGGGAACGGGTCACTGCACCACGCATCGCCAATGCGCCCGGCTCGCGCAATCGTCTTCGGGAACATACCGCCGACCCACCATTCCGGCATCGGCTTCTGATAGGGCTTCGGCGTCAGCATGATCTCATCGAACTGATAGTACCGACCGTGATAAGAGAACCGCTCCCGGGTCCAAGCGAGCTTGATGATCTCGACCTGTTCTTCGAATCGCGCGCCCCGTTCGTGGTGAGGGATGCCGAACATTCGGCTGTACCCGGAGTGGTACCCAGCGGCAACGCCAAAGATGACGCGCCCGCGGGAGACCTGATCAATCATGGCCACCTGTTCAGCCACGTGAATCGGGTGATGGAGCGGGAGCACAAGAATATAGCTCCCCAATCGAATGCGGCTCGTTCGAGCCGCGATGACCGAGAGTAACACCAATGAGGAAGGGAAGAAACACTCAGTCCGCCCATGTCGCTCGGGGACGACGATCGAATCGAATCCCCCTTCCTCGGCCAGCTCGATCTCGCGATAGAGTTGATCTATGAACGCGCTCACCTCTTCGCGCGTCGGGATCGGGCGATTATAGAATCCGGCATGTGTATCCAGGAGATAATGCAGCTTCACGACTCCCTCCTCGTGATCCTCTGCCAGCGCGATCCGCCGATCATTGACGGAAGTGTGGGATGACTTCTCTTCCGAATAACTCGATGCAGCGCATCGTCGCGCGATGGTCCGGCCCCGTCGGATGACGGAAATAGAAGACGATATATTCGCACCCAACCTCGCGGCGATATCGTTCGATCTCGGCGATGACTTCGTCCGGCGTCCCAGCGATCACCCGATTGGGAGCCACGCGCTCATAGGTCCAGTCCTCGTCGCGAGCCGTGCGCACCCAAGGTTCCCACTGAGCATTGAAGCGACCGGATTCAAAAAAGCCGAGGTGCTTGTAGAACAGATGGTAGTCTCGAACAGTCGGCCACCACAACTCGCGGATCTCTCGGGGATCATGCGAGACCCATCCATCGCGGATGAGCACGATTTCGATTCGATCCGAGTGACCGTGCTCGATCGCCGACTGCCGGTAGATATCGGCCCAAGCCCTCATGACCTGAATGACGTGCAGCGGATCGGAGATCCATCCCGTGCCTAGGCGTCCGGCGCGGCGCAAGGCAGGTTCGCTCATGGCACCGATCCAGATAGGGGGATGCGGCCGCTGCACGACGCGAGGCGTGACCTGGACGTCTTTCAACACGAAGAATTCCCCTTCGAAGGAGAAGGGCTCACCGCTCCAGGCGCGCCGCAGGATCTCGATTTGTTCGACGAATCGCCGGGTGACCCCTTGCCGCTCGACGCCAAAGAGCCGGAATTCAGACTCGACGAGATTGAGGCCAACGCCGAGGATGACGCGCCCTTTCGAGATGTTGTCCAGTACGGCGACCTCCTCAGCCACATGGATCGGATGCCATTCGGGAAGCTGCAGAATGGACGTGCCCACGCGCAATCGCGTCGTGCGGGCTGCTATGGCGGCCAGAAGGACCAGTGGTGCGCTCAAATATCCATCGGGCATCATGTGATGCTCGGGCACGAAAACCGCGTCGAACCCGACAGCCTCGGCCAATTCAGCTTCCTCTAAGATCTCGTCATACAGCGCCGCGATCCGCGCCCCGTCAGGCGGATCCTGTGTATTGACAAGCATGCCGAATTTCATTCCACATCCTCCCGGGACCGACACGAGGGGGCGCGCCTTAAGGGGACGCGTCCCCTCAACCTGGCCTCCTCTTCACCACGTCAATTTCAGCGCGAACTGAATTTGCCGCGGCGTCCCAACAGTGCTGGTGATCCGACCTGCCTGCGGATTGCAGGAATGAATTTGCGCTTGCTCGGCCGTCAGCCGGCACGGAAGCGCCTCCAATTCGGCCGGCGTCGGAGCGCGCCGAAACTGTGGGACGAAGCCGACGTAGAGCTGATTGAACGGGAGCCCGAAATTGGGATGGTTAAGGACATTAAAGGCCTCAGCGCGAAATTGCAGGCGGACGGTCTCCCGAATGGGAAATTCCTTCGAGAGCCCGACGTCGAGGTTCGAGAAGCCAGGCCCGCGCACAGACGTGCGCGGAGCGTTCCCCAAGCGACCGGGCTCTTGCAGCGCGAACGCCTTCGGATCGAAATACCGATCCACGCGCCCGATGACGGGGTTGGCCCGCAGGATGTTCGGTCGATCGGGGAAATCTATGTTGTCCCCGACGCCCGTGATGCCGAATCCGGCCAACACGGAGAAGGGGTATCCGCTGCGGAATTCACCGAGAGCGGTGATCCTCCACCCACCAAAGAGCGCCTGCGCGAGACCGCGCGCGTCGCCGAGGAATCGTTTGCCGCGCCCTACGGGCAGCTCATACACGGCGTTCATGGTCGCGCGATGCCGAATACTGAACAGCGATTCCGAGCGATCCAACTTGCGATCCAACGGATATTGACTCGCTTGCGCGACGCCACGAATGATGTTGTTAGAATTGAAGGCGTCAGACTCCGAGAGGGCTTTGGAGAACGCATAGGAGCTTTGGAACGTCAAGCCCCCGGCAAGCCGACGTGCTACCTGAATGCTCATCGAATGGTAGTTCGCCGTCGTATCGAAGCGCCGCGCATAGAGGGAGAACGCGATCCGACTCACGGCTGGAGCTGCCGTCCCGCATCCTCCGGTGAAGATGGGCCTCCCGTTCTCGAATCGGCACGGGAGATTGTGATTGGCTTCGATCTTCCGCGGAATGTGATAGGACTGAGACCCCGCGTAGGTGAGCGTCAGACTCAACCTCGCCGGCAGCTCGCGCGCGATCTCCAGATGCCACTGAATCGAAGTGGGCGAATTGACGGGATCGAGCAACCCAGTGACCAACCCCACGTAAGGCGTCGGCCGTGTACACGCTGCACACTGGGGAAATGGAATTTGGGGCAAGAACCCGGGTGCCAACGGTTCTCCGAAGAAGGTGTTGAGCACCGGCTGTGGCGCGTTCCATTGAAGAATGCCTTGAGCTGTCCCCTCGAAGCCCAAGAATTCATTAAAGACCCCGAAACCCGCGCGAATAACCGTCTTGCCATTTCCGAAAGGATCGTAAGCGATGCCCACGCGAGGTTGGAACTGCGTGAGCGAGTAGTTATCATAGGGCTGGCCGACAGTGACCTGCGTATCTTCAGGACGCCGCCAATTGCCCAACTTGTTATGGATGTCTTTGAGGATCGGAACCTGGAACTCATGCCGCAGTCCGAGCGTGAGCGTCACTCGGGGAGAGAGCCGCCAAGCATCTTCTACATACCAGGCGAAGAGCGTCGTGCGAATGCCAAAACTGGCATCAGCCCCATCTCGGCGGATGATCAAGACGGAGGGATTTGCCGCGAGCAAATCGTTTAATGTGAGGAAGGTGTAGCTTCCCCCGGGGATGACGGCCGAATTCCAATTCCACTGGAAGCGGTTCACCATCCCCCCAAGCTTCACTGTGTGATTCCCGCGTGTGTACACGAGGTCATCATTGAAAATGAAATTGTTCCGCACGAGCTGGAAGGGGCTGGCGTCATCGTTCCCGAGCAACGTCAATGTACCGCTGACTGTACCCGCTGTCCCTCCTCCAACAGAGATCACGCCAATCGTCTTTCGAGCCGGGTTGCCTGTATATTGCTCTGGGCGCAAGGAGACGGTCGGCTCGGTGGCTGCGAAGACCCTGGACCGCAGGAAGCTGAAGCTCGCCGTGTTGACAAGGTTGGGCGTGAAGACACGTGACCATCGAAGCAGGTAGTTCTGTACGCGATCTGTCCTCACGAACTCGAAAGTTGGGAAGTGAAAGGCAGCGACGGCATCGGCATCCGTCAGGGACCATCGACCAGCGAATTGATCCTTCGGCGAGAGCGCCGACGTGATATGAACGAGCCCGAAGTCCTGGCGCGTCGGTTGACGATTTTGGAAGATGTACTCGGCGATCCCCCCACCGAGATCGGCACCATTGGGCTTGGGATAGAGCTCCAGAATAGCTTTCACAGCCGGGGAGATGGCAACGGGGCGTCCTCCGGGACCGATGACCGGAAAGTCGCACGTTCCCCCGAGGCCTCCGTTTCGCGCGCATTCGCTCGGAACAAAAGAGATCTCCGTCACCGTCAGCCGCTGTCGCAATCCCTCGTAGTTGGTGAAGAAGAACGCGCGATCTCGACGGATGGGTCCCCCCAAGGCCGCTCCGAATTGGTTCCGTCGGAAAGGTGGTTTCTCCCGATCGAAGAAGGAGCGGGTATCGAAGATGTCGTTCCGTATGAACTCATAGGCGCTGCCATGCAGCTCGTTGGTGCCGCTGCGCGTGGCGAAACTGACGACAGCTCCTGAAGCCCCTCCATAAGCGGCACTGAAGGAACGGGTGATCACCTTGAATTCCTGAATGGATTCGACCCCGGGCATATCCCCCGCGGCAGCCGTCCCGGGAGCTGTGAAATTCCCGTTGCTGAAGTTCACGCCATCAATAAGGTAGGCTACGGAGGATCCCATCAGTCCGCCAGCACTGATGTAAGACCCCGTATTGGTCGCCGCGCCGAGCACGGTCGGCGGCGTGGCGTTGGTCATGCGCACAAGTCCTGGTTGCTGCGTGACCAGAGCCGTGAAGCTCCGCTGGTTCAGCGGCAGCTCGCGCACCTGCACCGGGAGGATGACGTTGCTGACTTCGACTTTGGTTGTCTCCACGACCGGGACGACTTCCGTGCTCACATCAACGCTCTCAGTCAGTTCGCCGACTTCGAGCGTCACCCGCACGGTCTCGGTCGCCCCCACCGTGAGAGTTACATCCCGAATGATCGTCCTTTTGAATCCCGGCGCTTCGACGCTCACGTCGTAGCGTCCGGCCGGGAGCTGGGAGATAACGAACTGTCCCTGCTCTCCCGTTATGGCTTCGCGGGTTAATCCGGTCTCCTGATTCTTGACGGCAACGCGCGCTCCGGAGACGACAGCACCGGTTTTATCCGTGACGTCCCCGGCGATGGTCGCAGTCGTCACCGCTCCTTGCGCGAAGACCGGTGATTCCCCCCACGAATTGCACACGAGCGAGAGCAGGGTGATCCAGAACAGAAGCACGCCGCTCTTTCCCATGGCCCTCACCTCCAGAATGGGAATTTTCCCCGCTGGGACTTATTGAAGAGAGCCTTCCAGATGGCGCCTTCCCACGCGGAAAGGCATTTCTCAACCATCCGCACGAGCTATGAGGGGGTCTCTCCTGCCGCCTCTCGCTCGAAGGATGCTCGAAGCTGCAACTTATGAATCTTCCCACTCCCGGTCATCGGGAATTCCCGAACGAAGCGAACATATCGTGGAACTTTGAAGGGAGCGAGATGCTGACGGCAGTACGCCACGACCTCTTCCTCAGTCAGGCGCTCCCCTTCCTTGAGCTGCA
Organism: Blastocatellia bacterium; assembly: GCA_025055075.1. Taxonomy (NCBI): domain Bacteria; kingdom Pseudomonadati; phylum Acidobacteriota; class Blastocatellia; species Blastocatellia bacterium. Next base: position 130,563 of record JANWYV010000033.1, on the reverse strand, counting down.
CGAAAGCAGCCGGGACTTCCCCCCACTGCGGATCGGGGACGCCGATGACGGCCGCAGCAACGATCTTAGGATGTGACACGAGGAAGCTCTCGACCTCCAGAGCCGAGACGTTCTCACCCCCAACGCGCAGCACATCCTTCAAGCGCCCCAGGAAGATCAGGTATCCGTCTTCGGTGAGCATGCCACGGTCTCCCGTGTGCAGCCATCCTCCCGCATCAATGGCGCGCGCCGTCTCCTCGGGCATTCCATAATACCCCCGCATCACGCTGTAACCGCGCACGCAGATCTCCCCGGGTTGCCCAGGCGCCAGGCGCTCTCGGGTCTCCGGATCCCGGATCTCCACTTCGATGCCCGACTGAGGCCGCCCATTCGTCTGCAACCGCTTCTCCCGCGCATCCCGCCAATCGGTGATGCAGACGTTCGGACTAGCTTCCGAGAGCCCATACACGGAGCACACCTGTCGGATGCCGATCTCATCAGCGATCATTTGCAGCAGTGCTGGAGAGCCGGCCGCCCACCCCTTCCTCAAACTCGAACGATCTCGACGCGCGAAGTCCGGATGCTCCCGAAGCATGAAGAACATCGTCTCGATGCCGATATATGCCGTGATCCGCTCTTCCTCAAAGAGCCGCAACGTCTCCCCTGCGTCGAACTTGGTCATCATGTGTAAGACGTGGCCGCGCGTGATGGCCCCAAGGAGCGCACACACCGATCCCCCAATGTGAAACAGGGGCATAGCCGAGAGCACGCGATCGTTCTCGTCGAAGCCCGCACGCCCGGCCATGATGAAGGCGTTGCGCAAAGTCTGATCGTGCGCGAGCATGACGCCTTTCGGAAAGGCCGTGCTGCCAGACGTATATTGGATGAGTGCGATGTCATCCGGACGAACGTCCGCTTCCCGTTGGCGAAGTACACGCTCCCACCTGGGTTCAGCGCCAAGCGCAAGCACATCGGCGTAGGCGAACATCCCCGGCGACTGCGGCCCGAGCGTGACGAGGCGTTTCAAGTATGGGCACCGACGGGATCGAAGCTCTCCGGGCGCACAGACGCTCGCCTCCGGACAGAGTTCGCGAACGACAGCCTCGTACTCGGTGTCTAAAAAGCGATCCATCGTGATGAGCGTCGCCGCTTCGGATTGCCGCAGGACGTATTCGAGTTCCCCAACTTTGAACCTCGTGTTGACATGGACCACGATGGCTCCGATCTTCGCGATGGCGAACTGCGCAATGGCCGCTTCCGGCAGGTTGCCCAGCCACAAAGCGACGCGTTCCCTCGCAGCGACGCCGAGCGCCAGCAACCCGCGAGCTAAGCGATTTACTTCGGCCAAAAATTCTGCCGCCGTGTACGCCCGCCGGAGAGCCTTTCCACCGGGTCCAGGGTTCTCAACGTGATGGAAGACGAAGAGCTCTCTTTCCGGAAATTGCGCCGCCAATCGTTCCAAAGCCACCCCATAAGTGAGAGGTGACCACTCAAAGGTCTCGTTGTAAAACGCCGTCATGCCTCCTCCGTTCACGGCCGAAGCAGACTTCAGGTCTTCGGAAGCGCTCCGATCATCTGCAAGACGCGCGCGCTGTCGTAAAAAATCTGCAGCTTCCAGATCTGCCCGTGTCGAATTGTGAAGAGATCCACGGCCTCGAAGGTGACCTGTCGCCCGGTCTGCGTCCGTCCCTCGAAGTGAATCTCGACAGCGACATCGCCCTCTGAGCTGAAGAAGAGTCGCCGCACGTCATCGAACCGCTCGGGATAAAACTGCAGCACGTTCGCATAGAACTGGCCGATCGCCTCACGCCCGACGATGGGATCGGACATCGGAAAATGCAGTGAGGCATCGGGTGCGAAGAGCGCGACCAAATCATCAAGGCGGGTTTCATTCACAGCGGCGAAATACGCGCGAACGACCTTCTCCGACTCGACGTTCATCGAGCTTCCTCCTCCCATTCAGATGCTTCCTTTCACTGAGCGGTGAACCCACCATCAACGACGAAGACGGCCCCGGTCACATAACTGGCCTCGTCGCTGGCGAGGAAAACGATACAGTTGGCGATCTCCTCGGGCCGCGCGATCCGCTTGAGGAGCGTGAAGCTGGCGTACATCTGTCGCACCTCTTCCGGACTTCCACCGCTCGCAACGCGCCGACAGGCGCGGTCGAGCAAGGGGGTATCCACCGGCCCCGGACAGACGCAGTTCACCCGAACGCCGTACTCGGCGTAATCGGCGGCCATATTTCGCGTCAGTTGAATGACGGCCGCCTTGGAAGCGCCATAGGCGGAGAACTCTCGCACGGCCACGAGACCGCCAACTGAGGCGACGTTAACAATGGCTCCTCCACCGGCCCGAATGATCTCGGGGATGGCGAACCGACTCATGCGATAGACGCCGTTGAGATTGACGGCGATCTGCCGCTCCCACTCCTCGTCGCGGGCCGTCGTGACCGAACCGACGGTCTCGGTCCCCGCATTGTTGATCAAGATATCGAGTCCGCCTAGGGAAGCGACGGCCTCAGCGACCATGCGTTCGGCGTCCTCGAGCCGCGAGACGTCACCGACGACAGCCACGACGCGCGCTCCTTGGGCGCGCAGCGTACTGGCCAACATGCGCGCCGACTCCTGCTCTATATCAGCGATGGCAACGGCTGCGCCTTCGGTGACGAATCGTTCGACTACGGCTCGACCGATGCCTGACGCTCCCCCTGTCACCAACGCGCGTTTCCCAAGGAATCGCATCTTCATCCTCTCCAGTCATGCGCTCCCAGACACGAGCTCCTTCACTCGATCCAAGGCTTGAAACGAAGCGCGCGCGCGAGCGGGATCCGCGAAGGGCGTGATATTCCAGAGCACGACGTGTCGCAGTCCGGCTTTGGCGAGGGCCCAAATCTGCTCAGCGATGTCCCCCGGAGTTCCATGAAGCGTGAAGTAGGCGACGATCTCGCGGGGCACTTTACGAATGGCTGTCATGGCCTCTTCGTATCCGAAGCGCGCCGGAATGTAATCGTGAAAACCGCTCACGCCGGGACCAAACGGCGGCTCATAGCCGAAGCGGCGGAAGACTTCGGCCGGAAGCAGCAAACACAGGGCTTTTACGAGGACCGCCTCCATCATGTGGGCGACGGCCGCGCGGTCCTCATCCACGAGCACATAGGCGAGCATGCCCGGCGTAATCGCTGCGGGATCGCGTCCGGCTTCGCGAGCAGCTCGGTGAATCTGCGCCAGCTTCTCGCTATATTCGGCCGGCGTCATCTTCGTCGGCAACCATCCATCGGCATAGCGCCCGGTGAGCCGCAACATGCGCGGCCCATGAGCGGCGATCCAGATCGGCGGGCATCGGCCTTCATAAGGCTGGAGACCAAGCACGGCGCTCTCCAAATGCCAAAATCTTCCCTCGAAATCAACAGGTCGCCCACCAGATCCCCACAATCGGCGAATGATCTCTAGCCCTTCCTCAAGCCGAGAGACGGGTTGATCGAAGTCGAGTCCATAGGGTGTGATGTTCAAGCGCTCGCCCGAGCCGAGGCCCAGGATCACTCGTCCGCGCGTGATGTGATCGAGCGTGAGCGCCGCTTGAGCGAGCATGGCTGGATGCCGACGGATCACATCGGTGACTCCAATCCCCAGTCGAATGCGGGTCGTTTGCACACCGACGGCGGCGACCGTCGCCACAGGATCGAAATAAATATCCGCATTCGGTTGCGTTTGCGCCAAGGGCGTGATCTCTGGCCGCCAAATCGCTTGTGGATGCCAACCCATCAGATGACAGGGCCACCAGACGGCGTCGTATCCTTTCGCTTCGGCCCGTTGCGCTTGCTGGATGACCTTCTCGAAAGGAGGCATGATCCCCCCAGGCGCGCCAATCTCGACACGCCGCCGCTCCACCTCCTCGGACCCTCCCCACGACATGGGCCGATCCTCCTTCACTCCCGCCCCGGGGCGCCGCGGAACTCCCGTCGTCTCATCCCATAGGGGTCAATGACCTCGCGCAGTAGACGAATCTCCTCGACCGTCGGCGGCTCCGTCTGCGGGACGTCCTTGGGAATAATCAAGGTGAATCCTGTCTGCACTTGGACCTCCTCGGCCGTAACGCCCGGGTGCAAGGACTTCAGCCGCATGTGCTTGCTCTCTGGCTCGAAATCCATCACGCACAAGTTCGTGATGACGAGCTGCGGCCCATTCTTCAACCCCAATCGCTCGCGGGAATCCCCTCCCTCCAAATATCCCGCGCACGAGCGGAAATCCACTCGCTCGACGAACGTCCGCGGCGTATGCGTCGTCGTCCAAATGAAGATGCGCTTGTCGAGCGACCCCATATCGCCCATCCCCGCCGATCCAGGCAGCCGTACTCTGGGTCGCGCGTAGTCGCCGATGACCGTGTTGTTAACGTTGCCGTATTTATCGATCTGCGCGCCCCGAATGCAAAAAGTCTCCAGAACGCCGCGATGCACGTAGGACCACATGTGCTCCTGCGACAGATACATGACGCACCGCTTCCACATCGTCGGATCGAGCGTATTGCCAATGATGGGCTCGGGTTGAGCATCCACGCCGACAGCCCCGGCGACCCATGTGAGCCCCGGCGCATGCGTGGCCCGTGCGAGCAGAATCGCGGCGACCGGAATGAAGGAGACCGTCCCGTTGAGAACGATGTCCTCGTTCCGAAACTGCCGAGCCAGTGTGACGACCATCAGCTCATCAATTGTGTAGTCGCGTGCGATCTCGGCCATACATCACTCCCATCTCCGGATGCGCAAAAGCGCTTCCGCTCCTCCAATCCGCTGCAGATACTCTTGGTGGGAGGCTGGCCCGTAGATGTATTTCTCGAGAAAGGCCCGCGTCCCTTCGATCGTGCGCGAGGCGGTCGCGTATTCCTGGAAAATCGCTCGATCGAAGGCGTACAAGGGATAAAGAGAACACGGATGAGCCCCATACGGGACCTCGACGACAGCATCCACCTTGAAATAGGGAATGCCCGTGTGAAGGGGCGTTCGCCGGATCTCTTCGTTCTCGACGATCTCTTCGACGGTGACGATGACGCGCCTCGCGGCACGCGGGAAGACATCTGCATCAAGCCAGATGGGCTTGGGGAAGAACTGGATGTTGCCGTAGATGTCCGCGCGATGCGCGTGGAGAATGGCGACGTCCGGTTCCAGGGCCCGACAAGCGACAACCTCTTGCCCGGTGAACGGGCAAGTGAGGATTCGCGTCGTCTCCGGATGCAACGCCAGTAAGTCCGTGCCGAGTCCAGAGCGCGTGACGAGAAAGGGGAGCCCATAGGCGCCCGCCAAAAGGCGCGACAAGAGCTGATGCTCGCTGTATTCCTCCATGACGACCGCGCCGGCTTCCACGGCTCGGCGGAAAGCGTGAGCCATACCGAATTCGTCGAGATTGACGATGATGGCGATGACGCGTCGCACGCATCCGGCCGCGATGAGCCAGTCCAGCCCAATCCCCCCGACGATCATCACGATCGTGAGATCGCGCTTGCCCGCTCGGATCAGCTCACGCACTAGCGCAAGCGGACTCATCTGTGTCCCCATGCCTTGCAACGCCACAATATCTCCATCCCGCACGAGGGACGCCGCTTCGGCCAGAGACACGACTTTTTTCGCCTTTTTCCCCATCATGAGTGCTCTCCTTCACCTGAAGGCGTCGCTGCACCCCACACGTCGAGGCCTTCCCTCTCAGCGCGAGTCATCTTCTCCCGGTCGAAAGTTCGCATCTTCTCCACATGAATAATGAGGATGAGCCGATCTGGGCTGTCATACCGAGCCACCTCGAGTTGCCTCTCTTCCGCGCTCATCTGCTGCCCATAACTCTCCACGTACGCAGCGATCCACCGGCGGACGAGCGTCGGGTCATCGGAGAATTCCACACGACCGCGCACAGTCACATGTTTTGAACCTTTTTCATCTTGGAAGCAGAGGGAAATCGCGGGATTCTTCCGGAAGGCTTTTACCTTATCCCGCTGCTTCGTGGTCGTGAGCATGATCTTCCCATCGAGGACTTGATACGCCATCGGAGCAACTACCGGTTGACCGTCTCGGGTGACCCAAGCGATCACGCAGCGCCAAGGGGGAGAAGTGATGAGCTGCCACGCTTCTTCATCGGTGAGCGTGAACGGTTCGATGTACTGTCGGCTCCACCAAATCGGCCGCGCGGAAGGTGATGATTTCTCACTCATAGCCTCACCCGTTCATTCACACCCGCCGAAGGTCTTCGACGACCGGCGCGTCGGGGGGAAAAGATCCTTCGGGGACGAAGACGATCTCATCGGGAGTCATGCGGATCTTCTCCTTCAGCTCTTGGGCGAGCACCTCCCTCAAGTTCGACTCATCGGCCGCGCCCTTCAATTCAATTTTCACCGTGAGCCGATCCCGAATCTCCGGGCGGTCTACGACGAGTTGAAATCGCCCGAGCTCGGGATGCCGACCGATGACCTCTTCCACCTCCCGTGGGACGATGAAGAGCCCTTTCACGCGAGGAATTTGCCCAACCCGGCCGAGGATCGGTCTCATCCGAGGCGTCGTTCGCCCGCACGGACAGGGCGTGCTATCGAGCCCTTCAGTGATGTCACCCGTCCGGTATCGGATACTCGGTTGAGCTCGTTTCATCAAATCGGTGATTACTAACTCTCCGCTCTCCCCTTCAGAGACCGGCTGCTGCGTCTGCGGATCGAGGACCTCGACGATGAAGCGAGGATCCAGGTGCATACCACCGTCTTCCGAGCATTCGGCGGCCACAAATGGGACTTCGCTCGTCCCGTAGATCTCACGCGTCCGGAAGCCAAAGGTTCGCTCCAGCTCTTGACGTAATGTCCGTGCCCGCAACTCCCCAGTTACGATGGCTAACCGGAGTGAGAGATCGCGTGCGGGATCGATCCCCATCTCCATGGCGACCTTGCCCAATTCCTCAGCAAAAGTAAAGAAAGCGAAAAGCACGGTCGTCCGCGTCGCCCGCATGACGTCCACATGCATTCGGCTCTGTCCAGCCCCCCCAGGAATCACCGCGCATCCGATCTTCCGAAACGCTTCGTCAACGACTGTCCCAGCAATGACCCAGTGATACGTGCACGTTACGTTCACGATATCTTGTGGACGGACACCACAGGTGAAGAACGCCTTGGCGGCGAGATCCACCACATAGGCGTAGTCCTCCGACGTAAAGATGATCAATTCTGGTCCGGGCGACCAGTAGATGCGGACCAGCGTTTCTGGCGCGACGGCCAGTAGCCGCCCAAATGGCGGATGCTCGCGTTGATCCTCAATAATTTGCAGCTTAGTCAGGCACGGCACCGCCGTTGTGAACTCTTCCAAACTGGCGATCGCCTCAGGTCGAACCCCGGCCGCCTCGAACGCGCTCCGATAGTACGCCGAATTCTCGTACGCGTAGGCGAGTTGCTGGCGCAAGCGCTCCCATTGCCAGCGACTCAATTCCTCGCGCGGCATCGTCTCTAAGCGAGCGTCCCAATAAGCCTCGATCATGTCTCCTCCCTCTTCTTATCCCGCCTGAGTGCGGAGCGGTTCTTCATATGCTTCGACGGGGATGAGCCGCTCCCTCGCTTTTTGAATTGCCCGAACGATGTCCTCGGGTTGGATCAAAGGCATCTCGAAATCCGGTCGAGAGAAGATGCCTTCCACTGCCCGCCGAATCTCCTCTTCGTCGCTCACGGTGATCCCCTGCAAGGCCTTGCGAAAATACTCCAGCGCGCCCGGCGAGAAGAGCGTCGCCTGCGGCCTCCAGTAAAAATCCCCCATAATCAAGCAGTCTTCAATGTCCCCCTGCTTATTGACAAGGAGGCTGGTGACGATCAACTTGCGCGCCTTATACGCTGCTTTGCCCAATCGGCTCCCCGAAGGCGCTTCCATGCACATCCGCTTTGTCGAGAGCCGCTTGATCCACGTCTCGCTCTCGAAGAAAGACACGGTCCGCGCCAGCTCAGCCGCCTCCTCCTCCGCCCACGCCTCGGAGACGATCCTTTCCTCTCCCATGAGCGCCCTCACATTCTCCTCGATCACCGCCTCGATGACTTCTTCGAGCCGAAGCGTCATCCCTTGCTGTTCGGCAATCTCCCGCAGCGGTTTCATGCGCGCCTGTGGTGTCTTGGTCTCTTTATCTTCGAATTTCTCCGGATAGTGATGCAGGCATTCAACATACGCGCGAGCTGTCTCCGGAGGCAGCGGGTCCCAGATGATCGAGCTGCATGCGGACCAATAGTCGGGCAAAGCGTAGTTTCCCGCGTAACTGGCGACGACCTTGTATCGCGCTTCCCCGAGCAGAATCTCCGTATCTCCGATGGCACGATATTCGGCCGTGAAGCCCAGCCGACGAAGAGCTGCTGCATTCGCCCGGCCATTCAAATCGGACTGAGAGAGAAGTGTGACAGTGGGTTTCTCGTAGGGCCTCCGATAGTAGTAGAGGATCAAGGGCAAGCCTTCCGTAAAGGCACCTGCTCCTCCTCCGCAGCAAAGATGGCGAAACGGAACGTGTCCGCGCTCGCGGACGCGCCGCGCGTCTATTCGATCCCCGTCGTCGTTCACTCCAATACTCAAGGAGGGACGTTCCTGGCTGAAGCGAAGCACAACGACAGTATTGCGGAACGTTCCCTCCCCCATTTCCTGTGCCATCAAATTGTCGATGGCTGACCAATACGAGTTCGGAACACCGACCATCTCAATCTTTCGAACGGACATAGCTCTCGCCCCCTTTCTCATCAAGAGTTTTCCGAAGGCCCCCCATTTTCTCCATCCTCTTTCCTGAGATCGGCAGGTGATCGAAGTCTGGGTCGATCCTCCCACCATTGGACGTGCCCCCTCAGCACGTCCTCGAGCGTGATACCCTCAATAGGCTGGTCCCAGCGAAGCGTCGTGTCCACGACCTGCAAGAGAACCCCAAAAGTGGATTTCGGTCGAAGGAATGTCTCCCGCCACGTCGGGGAGGAAAGATCAGTGCCAATCGTTTCAAATCCAAGAGCGCGGAACTGCTCCAGAGCAGCTTCGAGATCAGAAACGATGATCGTGAGATGATGGACGCCTGGTCCCCGGTGCCGCAAGAAGCGATGAAGGAAGGAATCGTCACGGATCGGCTGTAACAATTCGATCTTCACACCCGGCGGAAGGCGCAGTTGGACGGTCCGGATGCCCAACCTCTCATCATCTCCGCCCATGAGGAACTCGCCGCCGAGAACATCTTGGAACAGGACGAGCGCTTCCTCAATGGACCACACGGCGATGGCGATATGATCCACAGCCTTCACAGAGATACAGGTCGATGAGGATCCTGACACGTTGCTTTCTTCAAACGCGTTGGATTGGTCAGCCGATTCGAAGAAAATACCCGCGAGGGCCTGACAGGCTACCGCCATCCCAGTCCTCGAGACAGGACCAGCCGGACGCATCCTTCGATTTTCCGAACCCTTTCACATCCGCTCGAACGCTGCCCAGAGGCTGCCCCCCTCGCTCCTCAAGGCCAACCTCGCGCTACGAGCTCCCACATCCGTCATCAAACAACCGTTTGGTAAATTACCACACCTCGCCCATCGAGTCAAGTCCCCTTTTCCCCGCCCATTTCGGGGAGACCATCGAGGAAATCCGCATTGCCCCCACCGCATGTCTTGGGATATAGGGCGTCCCCCTACCGAGGGCTCTCGCAGCGACTCGGGCTAATGCTCCTCGCCCTTACCTAAGGCGCGCTCCAGAAGCTCGGCGATGTCGAGAGTCTCGATCGCTCGCCCCTCGGCCTTCGCTTTGACTCCGTCCTCCAGCATGATCAAGCAAAAGGGACAGGAGACGGCGACGACCTCAGCCTGCGTCGCGAGAACGTGCGCCGCCCGTTCGTGATTGATGCGCCGTCCCAACTCCTCCATCCACATCAGTCCGCCCCCGGCGCCGCAACAGAAAGCGCGATCCCGGCAACGCGACATCTCTCGCAGCTCGTGCGCACACGCTTGAACGACATCCCGCGGAGCCTCGTAGATGCCATTGTATCGCCCGAGGTAGCAGGGATCATGATACGTCACTGTCTGAGCCGAGAACTGCCAGGGACGCAAGCGTCCCCTTCTCACGAGATCGGCCAAAAGTTGGCTATGGTGAAGCACCTCGTAATTTCCCCCGAACTGAGGATATTCATGCGCGAGACAATTGAAACAATGTGGACACACGGTCACGATCTTGCGAACGTCATACTTCTCCAGGCGTTGAATATTCTCGCGCGCGAATTGCTCGAAGAGATATTCGTTTCCGATCCGACGGGCCGGATCACCAGTGCACCGCTCTTCCGCGCCGAGGACAGCAAAACGCAGACCAGCCTCTCGCAGTACGCGGACGAGAGCCCGAACGACCCGTTGATTGCGTTCGTTGAGCGCCGAGGCACATCCGATCCAGAGCAAGAAGTCTATCGAATCGGCCTCTCGAACATGCGGCACCATGAGATCGCGACACCAGTCGGTGCGCGAGAGCGTCGTCCCTCGGAAGGGATGGCCCCGGTCCTCGAGCGATCGAAGTGCTTCGGCCATCAGCTCTGGCACGCGAGCCTCCTCCATGACGAGATACCGTCGCAGATTCACGATCTTCGGCACATGCTCGATGAAGACGGGGCAGGCCTGCATACAGGCCATGCACGTCGTGCACGACCAAAGCGTTTCCTCCCGGACGAACCGCCCAATGAGGGGAACGCTCTCCTTCCCTGATGTCGATAAGGCCTCCCGGAGATCGAGAATAAGTGTTTTCGGAGAAAGTGGCTTTTCCGTCGCGGTGGCCGGACATTCCTGCTGACACCGCCCGCACGCGGTGCAAGCGTCCAAGTCGAGCAAGTCCTTCCAAGTGAAATCCTCGATGCGATTGATGCCCAGCACTTCGGACGCTTCGACGTCGAGTGGCTTGAGGCGCGCGCCAGCGGGCTCGATGGGACGGAGAAAGATGTTCGCCACGGCAGTGAAAACATGCAGGAGCTTCGTATACGGCAACCACGCGATGAATCCGAAGGAAAGCACCAGATGGAGCCACCAGAGGAACCGATGAGCACTCCGCATCGTCCCGACGTCCCACTGAGCCTCGAACCATTCAGCCAAGAGCCAGCCGATAGGCGACCAATGCCCCCACGGATCGTCAGTGGCCGCGATTCGTAATCCTTCGATGAGAAAGCCGGTGACCAAAATGCTGAAGACAAGGGCGAAGAGGCCGGCATCCTCCCAAGGTCGCTGTCGCAGCGCATTAGCGCGCTCGGGGACATTGACGTGCAATCGGGGTGATCGAACGAGATAGCGCTTCACGGCGAGCATCACCAGGCCGAAAATGGCCAACGCCCCGAATACGTCGAGAGCAACCGATTGAAAATAGAGATAAAAGGCGCCCTGCATGATCCGAATCTTGAAATCCTCATGAATCATCACGACGAGCGTGCCCACGAAAAGGACGAGAAATCCGGCGAAGAGAAGGAAGTGAAAGAATCCAGAGTAAGTCTCTCGAAGCATGCGCTGATGCGCCAACACCTCCAGGACGACGACCTTCGCGCGCGGAAGCACCTCTCCCCATCGGAACGCATATGGTCGCCCTCTTCGCCACAGTTGGTACCGGCGGTAAATGCCGTAGCCGAAGATCACCAAGGTCGGGACAAGTAAAGCATACATCACCCAAACATGGTCAATGTTCCAATAGACCTCGCGTGTTGGCATGCTCTTTCCCTCGACGATGCTTTTGACAAACGCCCGTTTGAGAAGTGGAAAAGGATACGCGAGGAAGCCTTGACTGTCGAGGATTCGCTCGCCTTTGGGAACGAGGCGTTCGCCGAAGGTCTGGAGGGGATCGCCCGACAATTCCCCCGTCGCGAGCTTTTGCTCTCACTTCTCGTTCTCCCGAACAACCCATAGATGAACCGATTCGAAGTGGCGTATACTAGCGGGTCGTGCGCTTTGCGAGAAAAGGCGTGACGGAAGCTGCCGCGCGCAGATCAGGTAGCCCAATGGAGCGAGCATTTGCTTCGGGGTTGATTTTCTCTGACGAAGCGAAGCCCTATCTCTCAACGGGAGGAGCTTCCGGGGCCGATTCTTTTCGCCCGAGGGATGGGTGATGCGCATTGGCCTGCCGCTCCCTCAACCGCTTCTTCCGGGTCGCGTCGTGCGACGCGTGAATCGTTTCGCTGTCGAAGTCATCGTCGGGGACTCGATTCGATATGCGCATCTTCCGAACTCCGGTCGCATGAAGGAGCTTTTAGTTCCCGGCGCCTCGGTGCGCATTCATCCGACGGAACGCGGTAAGACATGGGGGACCGTGCTGCTCGTCCGACATCAGGGCCGATGGGTGGGGGTGGACAGTCATATACCGAATCGCCTGTGGGAGGCGGTCCTTCGCGCCGGAGGCCTCCCGCCAATAGAGGGGGTGCGCTCTTGGGAGCGAGAAATCCAGTTGGGGGGAGAACGCATAGACTTCCGCGTACGGGCGGCCGATGGCTTTTGGTTTGTGGAGACGAAATCTTGCAATCGAGTGGAAAGAGGCATCGCGCTCTTCCCAGACGCTCCGACGGCTCGAGGCGCGCGTCACTTGCGCGCGCTCGCGCGCGCGGCGCGGCACGGGATGCACGCCGCTGTGATTTGGTTCGTCCAGCGGGATGACGCGCGTCTTCTGCGGCTCGATGCGCATGCGGATCCGGATTTCGCTGAAGCTGGGCGAGAAGCTCAGCGGGCCGGCGTGAAGTTCTGGGCTTATCTCTGCTCACTCACCCTTCGCCGCATCACGATAGAAAGCGCCATCCCTGTCGAGATCCCCTCCTGCCTCTGCTGATGGGCGTCAGGACTTCTTGAAGTGGAGCGAGCGCTCTCACAGCATGCCTTTCGCCGCGGTCGCGATGGCCGGCCTCATCGGCTCCGTTTTGATTCGAACAGATTCGCTTACTGTCGCTCATCCCCGCGCGGCTTGATGCATTGACCTTCGCCATTTCTCCATCGCATCTCAGCCGTCTCTCCGTGGAAAGGCGAAGTCTTCCGCTGAGCGAGAGGACGGAATGTCGAACTACAGCGCCTCAAAGGAGGTCACCTCTCTCGGCGAATCCCGGCTGCGGTGAGATCGGATTTGAAGTTCGATCGGCTGAGCATCTGGCGCATCAAACGGTTTCAACCCTCGTTGAATCTTTCGAACGAAGCGCACTACGATTTTTTCGCCTTCTCTCGTGCGCCTCTTTTGCTGAGATCTGGAGCGCTTACGTCGGTCTTGAAAAGATCGGGCGGGTGTGCTAGCCTTTCACGACCAATTCATGGGGGGAGGTCGGGCGGTCCTATGTTCGAGGCAACAGGCATAATGATCATCGCGGCCCTTTTAGGGCTGATGGGATTGGGCTTCGCGGCGCTCACGTATATGCAGGTCGTTCGGCAGCCGGCCGGAGAGGGTGTGATGATCGAAATCTCCAACGCCATCCACGAAGGGGCGATGGTCTTCCTGAAGCGAGAGTACAAGATCCTCTCGATCTTCATCCTCGTGGTGGCGACGGCGATCTTCTTTGGACTCCCGGAAGGAAATAAGACGGCGCTCTCGTTCGTCTTCGGAGCGCTCTGCTCGCTCTTAGCCGGATTCTTCGGCATGAAAGCGGCCACGCGAGCGAACGTGCGCACGGCCGAAGCAGCTCGCCGGGTTGGTCAACGCGCTGCACTGATGGTGGCCTTCAGCGGAGGCGCCGTCATGGGGATGTCGGTGGCGAGCCTTGGGTTAGTGGGAGTAGGCCTTCTTCTTTACGTGTACACGCAGCTTCTCGGCTTCCCCCCCGATAAGACGGCGATGATCATCAGCGGTTTCGCCATGGGCGCGAGCTCCATCGCCCTCTTTGCTCGCGTCGGCGGCGGCATTTACACGAAGACGGCTGATGTAGGAGCGGATCTGGTGGGGAAAGTCGAAGCCGGCATCCCCGAAGATGATCCGCGCAATCCGGCCACGATCGCCGACAATGTAGGAGATAACGTGGGAGACGTGGCGGGCATGGGTGCCGACCTCTTCGAGTCCTACGTCGGCTCGATCATCGCGACGATCACGATCGCGGCGACGATCCCACTGCCAGGAGATCGGCTACCGTGGATGGTGTTGCCGCTTCTCGTGGCAGCGATTGGAACTGTGAGTTCGCTGCTCAGCGTGCTGTTGGTGCGTTTGTTGAAGAAAGCCGATCCCGCCACTGTGCTGCGGACGGCGACAGCATTGGCAGCGCTTTTGATGCTCGCGGGAGCGCTGGCGGCTGTCGTCGCACTCGATCTGGACCTGCCGGAAAGCCCCGTCTATTACGGTCCCTTCTGGGCGCTCGCTAGCGGGACTCTGGTGGGTTTGCTCATCGGATACATCACCGAATATTACACGGCGAAGAAGCCGATTCTCGAAATCGCTCGCGCGGCGACAACGGGTGCGGCGACGAATATTATCACGGGCCTCGCGGTCGGAATGAAATCTACGGTCCTGCCCGTTCTGGGGATCTGCCTCGCCGTTCTGCTCTCCTACACGGTCGCGGGGCTCTACGGCATTGGCATCTCGGCCGTCGGCATGTTAGCGACGATCGGCTTGGTGATGTCCGTGGACGCGTACGGACCGATCGCGGATAACGCAGGAGGGATCTCGGAGATGAGCCGCTTGGGCCCGGATGTGCGCCGGATCACCGATGGCTTGGATGCGCTGGGCAATACAACGGCGGCTGTCGGCAAGGGATTCGCTATTGGGTCCGCGGCGCTGACGGCGTTGGCACTCTTCTCAGCCTATAAGAGTGCGGCCAGGATTCCCACGATCGATCTGACGAGCCCCTATGTCGTCATCGGCCTTTTCATCGGAGGCACCATGCCCTTCTTCATCGCCGCTTCGACGATGGCCTCGGTGGGCCGCGCGGCCTTCAAGATGGTGGAAGAAGTGCGTCGCCAGTTCCGCGAGATCAAAGGGCTCATGGAAGGACGCGCCAAGCCTGACACGGCCCGCTGCATTGACATCTCCACGATTGCAGCATTGAGGGAGATGATCACGCCCGGTTTGGTGGCCGTTCTGACCCCTGTCTTCGTGGGGCTCATCTTCGGAAAAGAGGCGCTGGGCGGGATGTTGGCTGGTGCGACCGTGAGCGGCGTGATGCTCGCCCTACTCATGGCAAACGCTGGGGGAGCGTGGGACAACGCCAAGAAACATATTGAGAAGGGCGAATTCGGTGGGAAAGGGAGCGACGCGCATAAGGCGGCCGTCGTGGGCGACACCGTGGGCGATCCGTTTAAGGACACGGCTGGTCCTTCGATGAACATCCTCATCAAGCTCATGTCCGTGGTGAGCCTCGTCATCGCCCCCATTCTTGGCTCCGGAATCTTCTCGCGGTGAGGGAATCACATGTGGATTGTGACTGAGCCGGACGAGGGGGAATTCGTGCGTGCGAGATCAGCGACAGGAGGTGGACCGATGAGCCGAAGTCGCGCTTGCGGAACCGCGCGCGGCTGGATGAGCACATCGCTACTCCTCTGGCTGCTCCTCGCCATGGTCTCCACGCACGCTTATTTTTCCGCCCGGGCGTTGAGAGAGGAAGAGGCGACTCCGAACGTCTCCGTGACGACTCCGTCGGAAGAGGACGTACTCCGACAGGATATCGAGCGTCTTCCGGCGCTCACGTTTCTCGCGACGGCGTATTCGCTGCCTGGAAAGACGGCTTCAGGAGAACCCGTCCGTAAAGGAATTGTCGCCGCTGATCCCAAGATCCTGCCGATCGGCTCGATCGTTCATCTCTCGGCCGGCCCCTATTCGGGGATCTACACGGTGCTCGACACAGGATTGAGCATCCGTGGACGCATGCTCGACATTTGGATGCCCACAGTGCAAGAAGCGCGAGCCTTCGGCGTGCGACGGGTGAAGGTGCGCGTCCTCAGATGGGGAGAGAAGACTTCGGCCTCTCATCGGTGAGCCTCTGTTCACCCCAGGTCCTCATCCACGCGATAGCGATGCCGCCATTCAGCCAGAAGGCCACGATTCCACGTCGAGAGGCGACCGAAGGCATATGTGCCGAGCGCCAATCCGTCGAGTCGCGAACTGTAACAATACGGACATTGCTTGTGGAGGCCGCGCGCGTATCGCCCGCACTCCATGCAGAGCGTGAATTCCGGCGCCAGCAGAATGCCCGCGGAATGCGTTTGGAAGAATCCGCGTGAGATGAGTGCTGCCAGCGGCTCTGCTGCCGTCGCCTTTTCTCCCAGCCAGATTGGCGTCGTGACGCCGAACGGCCCGAGGTCATGAAGCAACCCTTCGATGCGCACGCGTTCGAGAGCGCGCACGGCAGCCTGGGGGAGCACCTTGAAGGGCCGACTGTAGTACACCTCATTCCGCTCCACATCCCCGGAGACCGTCGCAGCAGCACGCGCGGCGAACGGAGATCTCAAATCCAGGCGCGCCAGTCGGGCAGCAGCGACTTCGTCCGTCGAATCGGCCACGATGAACCGAACCTTATGCTTCGCACTCAGACGCTCAGCTTCTCGCATCAAGTGGGACGTAATCCGCAAGGCCATCTCCACGGCCTGATCGGACTCGTGCAGATGCTTGCCCGTGAGCATCCACACCGCCTCGTCCAGCCCGAAGGGACAGAGGAGATGCGTTGTCCACGCGAGCTTGAGGAACGCCATCTCCGAGCGGCGCAAGGCCAGTAGAGCGAGTGGCCCCGATTCCCCAAGCGCCATCAGCTTCTCCAAGAAGATGCGCTTCTCCAAATGCGCCTGCGCGGCCAACTCCATCACGTGGGTGAGCTGTTCGAAGAAGGCGGGCACGTCGCCCTCGGTGTGATACCCGATGCGGGGGAGGTTCACGGCGATCGCTTGCAGCACAGCTGTGCGCCATCGCCAGGTCTCGGCACGCTCATGGCCAACCTCGAAAGGAACGCCGAATCGCAAGAAGAAGCTTCGTGTCTCATCCCGATCGAAGACCAGGCGCACGCCGCCGCGATGTACGAGGACATCGCACAAGAGCTCGAGGAACTCGCGATAACCTTCGATCGTTGCGAACCGATCCGTCAGATGCAGGACGAGACGTGGGGTGAGGAAAGGCCGCCCTTCGGCGTCCCCCTCTCGATAGACCTCCAGCAATTGGCGTAAAAATCGGCGCGCCACTTCCCCATATGCCGCATAGGGTTCGCCCGTCTCTTCACCTTGAGGCCCGAGCGCTGGACGAGATGCCAGATATGCCGGCACCTCCCAATCCAGATGCACATCGCACGCGACGACTTGCCCCCCTCGCGCGACGGCCGGAGCCGAGAGTTCGAACATGAGCGCTTGCGCCAATTGGCGGAGATCGCGATCCTCAGCGCCCACCAAATACGGTGCGAGCGCTACATTGAGGCTATCCCAGACGACCGGCCCGGCCAAATAGCCATGGAGCGCCGCCGAGAATTTCACCACATGCGCGAGCAAGACCTCGGGATGCCGCGCCGGTCGCGCGCTCGCGAACCCGTGCGGCAACACGATCCCATAGCGTTTGAGATAATCCACGGAGCTGGCCAAAGCGTAGGGGCGATCCACCATCCCCAGACCTTGAATATGAATCGCTCCGGCCAGATGGGCCTCCGCGACCGCTTCGGAGAAGACCTCTCGAATCGCATATTCTCGCTTGATGGCTTCCGCGAGAACGAGGCTCGTGCCTTCCGGCCCATGCGGCGGGGCATCTTGCTCCCGTGCACTCTGCCGAATGATCCGATCGGCGTCGTAGAGCGGAACCCCGAGTCGCGAATGCGCGCGATATGCGGCCTCCAGGCCGTACTCCAAGAGTTTCACGTTCACCAGCTCGCGGATGAGTGAAGAGTTGAGCGTGCGGATGCCCGCGTGCGTGATCGCCTCTTTGACCTCCAGGCTGATCTTCGTCGCCAGCTCGACATCCACGTGCGCTTCCCGAACCAACGCCTCCACGATCTGCTGAGGATCAAAGCGCGCGAGTTGCTCATCGGAGCGGCGAACGTACAGCTGTGAATCCGATCCTGCTTCTTCTTGTGACCACGCCACGTCCCCTGCCATAATCCATCCCCACCAGCGGAAGATCGCCCTTCCCCCCTGTGGCCGTCCATGCTATCTCAAAACCCTCTTCGATTCAAGGCCCCCTCCGACTATAATAAGCCCGAGGGCCGAAGACGAAATTCGCGCGCCGCTCGCGAGAGCGGGAATGGGGAGAGGAAAGCGGTGATGACTGTACGAGTACGCTTCGCGCCGAGTCCGACGGGAGAGCTTCATGTCGGGAACGTGCGAACGGCGCTCTACAATTGGCTCTTCGCGCGACAGCACGGCGGCCGCTTCGTCCTGCGCATCGAGGACACGGATGTGGAGCGCTCGCGCCGAGAGTACGAAGCGCACATTCTGGAAGATTTGCGCTGGCTTGGCCTCGATTGGGACGAGGGCCCCGATGTCGGTGGAGATTTCGGTCCGTATCGGCAGAGCGAACGCCTGACGCTCTATCGGGAATACGCCGAGCGGCTGCTAGATGCGGGATGGGCCTATCGGTGCTTCTGCACGGAGGAGGAGCTGGAACGGGAGCGCGAACGCGCGCGCGCGGAGAACCGTCCGTATCGTTACGGGGGACGGTGTCGCGCGCTCTCCGATTCGGAGGCGCGCGAACGAGCGGAAGCTGGGGAACCGCATACCCTGCGTTTCCGCGTGCGCTCGGGGCCCATCGTCTGGGAGGATGTGGTGCGCGGCTCTGTGCGATGGGAGGCTGAGGTCATCGGCGACTTCGTCATCCTGAAATCCGACGGCTGGCCCGTTTACAATTTCGCCGTCGTCGTGGACGATCTGCTCATGCGCATCACTCATGTGATCCGCGGTGATGGGCATCTGCCGAATACTCCGCGGCAGCTTCTGCTCTATGAGGCCTTAGGAGCAACGCCTCCGGTCTTCGCGCACCTCTCGACGATCCTCGGGGCAGACGGAACGAAGCTCTCCAAGCGACATGGCGCGACGGCCCTTCGCGAGTTCCGCGAACACGGGTACCTGTCCGAAGCCCTGTTCAACTTTCTCGCCCTGCTCGGTTGGGCACCTCCACAAGAGGTGGGCGAGATCCTCTCACGCGAGCAGCTTCTGCAGTTGTTCGCTTTGGAGAACGTCTCCAAGGCGCCGGCGATCTTCGATCTGCAGAAGCTCAAGTGGATGAACCGCGCGTATCTGAAGGCCAAGCCGCTCGATGAGCTGGTGACGGCTGTCCTGCCGTATTTACAGGAGGTGGGGCGTATCCCCGCGTCCGTAGATGCGCCGACTCGCGAATGGCTTCGCCGCGTCGTGGATGCCGTGCTCACTCATCTGGATCACCTCTCGCAGATCGTCGAGGAGACGCGAATCATCTTCGACTATGATCTCTCGGCCGCGCTCGCATATCCGGAAGTTCGCGAAGTCATAGAGGATCCGAGCGCCCTCGACGTCCTCGCCCGATTGGATCAGGAATTGGCTGAGGTCCCCGAAATCACGGCCGAGACCTTTCGCGCGGCGGCCGCTCGTGTCCGCGAACAGACAGGGCGCAAGGGGCGTGCCCTCTTCCACCCTATTCGGATCGCGCTCACGGGTCGTCCCTCAGGACCGGAGCTGGACAAGCTCGTCCCAATCTACGAGATCGGTTCGATGCTCCCCCTGCCGCATCCGATCCCCTCGGTGCGGGAACGGCTTCGAACGTTCCTGATGTGGGCCGAGCGCGCGCGAGCAGAATCGCCATCGCGCTGACGCCGATGATGAACACCGAACGGCTCTTCCGGCCGGATGAACGCCCTCTTTTGCGGAGATAGGGCGGCGAGCTTCTTTTGGAGACTCGGACTCATGAGCGAGCGTGCATGGGGACGCCTCTCGGAGGAGGCAGTGGAGCGCTTCCCGCGGCAGCTCGCATCGGCTCGTGTCAATCAGTACCCTCGCGCTGTGCCTTCTCCTGCTCGCCCCAAGCGATAACTTCAGTCGGTGGTCCTCTGTCGGTCGCGAGTTCCCCGGCTTTCGCTCTCATCTTGGCCACCGTGATTTCACTTAGACGAGATGAGAAGTGAGTCGCGCCAACGAAGAGTCGGCGCTTCATTGACGGATTTCCCAAAGGCCGAGTAAACTGAACGGGTGAACGCTCAATTTGCGAGGAGGGCACTATGGCGGAAAATAATGGAGCGAGCCGATTGACCTATTTTTTGATCGGATTCGGCTTGGGAGCTGTTGTTGCTCTACTCTTCGCTCCGAAGTCCGGGCGAGAATTGCGCGAGGACATCGCTGAGAAGACTCGGCGCGGCTTGGAGAAGGCGAGCGAGGCCTACGAGACGGCGCGCGAGCGGGCGAAGGAATTGGTCGAGACTGGGCGCGAGAAAGCGGCGGCGCTCGCTGAAGAAGCTAAGGAGCGCGTGGCTGAAACGCGAGAGCGCCTCTCGGCGGCCATCGAAGCCGGCCGACAAGCTTATCGCGAGGAGAAGCGGAAAGCGGAAGCCGAAGGATGAGCCCCCGTAAAGGAGAAGCGAGCCGTGGGACATGTCGTCTTTGAGTGGGTGATCGCTATTGCTGTCCTTGTCGTCTTCGCTCTCAATATCGTCTTCCTCTGGCGCATCAATGAGAACCTCAAGGCCTTGATGCTGAATTCGCAGCGGATGAATGAACGGTTGAATACCCTGCTCGATGAGGCTCGAGGGGTCTTGGGGGATGCACGTGGCGCGATCGCCGCACTCGTCGGAGAGGCGCGCCCTGTCGTGCGCGCTATCGCGACGACGACCGAGGAGCTGACGGACATGATCCATCGGCAAGCGCTCGAAGTGCGCGGGCTACTGCGCGACACAGTCCTCGTTCTGCGCAACAAGGTCGAGCAGCTCGATGACCTGGTCACGCGCACGACCGAGCGCGTGGATGAGACGACGGCTATCATTCAGCGACAGATCCTGGAACCCGTCCGAGAGATTCATTATCTGACGACGGCCATTCGGCGCGCTGCTGGCGTGCTCTTTGCCGGCCGCCGGAAATCCGTGGATCGAGTGTATCAAGACGAGGAGTTGTTCATCGGATGACGGCACGAGCACCACTGGACGTGAAGCAAACGGTGAACCTCCCGAAGAGAATCCTGCCGATGAAGGCGAACCTCGTGGAGTCGGAGCCGGCGCGCTTGCGCCGGTGGAAGGAGATGCGTTTATACGAACGCATCTTGGAGTCGCGACGAGATCGCCCGCTCTTCATCTTGCACGATGGTCCTCCCTACGCCAACGGCCACATCCACATTGGACACGCGCTGAACAAGATCCTGAAGGATTTGATCGTGAAGACGCGCACGATGATGGGGTATCAATGCCCCTTCATCCCGGGATGGGATTGCCACGGCCTGCCGATCGAAATTCAGGTGGACGAGAAGCTCGGACGGCGCAAGGCCGAGTTGTCCATCGTGGAGATCCGACGCGAAGCGCGGCAACTGGCGGAGTATTACATGCGAGCGCAGTCGGAGGAGTTCCAACGCCTGGGCGTCTTCGGCGATTTCGAACATCCGTACTACACGATGGACCCGCGCTATCAAGCGGACATCGTGCGCGTGCTCGGAAAGTTCATCGAGCGAGGGAGCGTCTACAAAGGTCTGCGCGCGGTCCATTGGTGCATTCATTGTCAAACGGCCTTGGCGGAAGCCGAGATCGAGTATGAGGAGCACACCAGTCCTTCGATCTACGTGAAATTCCCGCTGGATTCGGACCCGGCCCGGATTGATCCGGCGCTCGCGGGTAAACGCGTCTCGATCGTCATCTGGACGACGACGCCATGGACCTTGCCAGCAAACCTGGGAATCGCCTTCAACCCGGGCTTCGACTACAGCGCCGTCGAGGTGGGCGACGACGTCTATATCGTCGCGACGGAATTGCTCCCCCGAGTTGCGGAGAAGCTCGGATGGCGCGAGTCGCGCGTGCTCACCGTCGTGAAGGGATGGAAGCTGGATCGGCTCCAGGCGCGCCATCCATTCCTGGCGCGCCAATCGTTGCTCATGCTCGGTGAACATGTCACGTTGGAGGCTGGGACTGGATGCGTGCATACGGCGCCCGGGCACGGCTACGAGGACTACGTGATCGGCCAGCGATACGGACTTCCGATCTATTCGCCCGTGGACGCGCAGGGCCGATTCACCGCCGATGTCGAATACTTCGCCGGGATGCAGGTCTTCGAAGCGAATGGACCGATCGTTGCGCACTTACGCGAAGTGGGGATGCTGCTCGCTGCTGAAGAGATCGTGCACGCGTATCCGCACTGTTGGCGATGTCATAATCCCGTCATCTTTCGCGCGACGCCGCAGTGGTTCATCTCGATGGAGAAGACGGGGCTGCGGCAGCGCGCGCTCGAAGCCATCGAGCGCGTCAGCTGGATCCCCCGCTGGGGGTTGGAGCGGATGCGCAACGCTGTCCGCACGCGCCCGGACTGGTGCATCTCGCGGCAGCGCGCCTGGGGAGTGCCGATCACGGTCTTCTACTGCCAGACGTGCGAGGCCATCTTGGCCGATCCGCAGCTTATCGAGCGCGTCGCCAGCATCTTCGAGCGCGAAGGCGCCGATGTGTGGTACGAGCGCGAACCCGAATATTTCCTCCCGGAGGGCACACGCTGCTCGCAATGCGGAGGGACGACGTTCCGAAAGGAGACGGACATCCTCGATGTCTGGCTCGATTCGGGGACGAGCCATCTGGCGGTCCTCGACCGACGAGGGCTGCCGTGGCCAGCCGACATTTACCTGGAAGGTGGAGATCAATTCCGCGGCTGGTTCAACTCTTCGCTCCTCGTGGCCCTGGAGGTGAAGGGCGCTCCCCCCTATCGCACGGTCATCACCTCGGGATGGACGGTGGACGCCGAAGGGCAAAAGATGTCCAAATCCAAAGGGAATGTGATCGAGCCGCAGGAGGTCATCGCTCGAAGTGGCGCTGAGATCCTGCGCCTTTGGGTCGCCTCCTCCGACTATCACGAGGACGTCCGCATCTCGGAGGAGATCCTCCATCGCCTCATCGAGGCCTATCGGAAGATCCGCAACACGGCGTGCTACTTGGTGAATAACCTCTACGATTTCGACCCGGCGACGGACGCCGTCCCCTACGACGAGATGGAAGAGCTGGATCGGTGGATTCTGGCGGAGTTGAACCAGCTCATCCGAAAGGTCCTCGCCGCATACGAGGCCTATGAATTCCACCTCGCCTATCATGCGATCTACGCCTTCTGCACTTCGGAACTGTCGGCGATCTATTTCGACATCCTGAAGGATCGGCTCTACACCTTCGCGCCGAAATCCCGCGGGCGGCGCAGTGCGCAGACGGCGCTGTTTCGCCTTCTGGACGCCCTCACGCGCTTGATCGCGCCCATCCTCGTCTTCACGGCTGATGAGATCTGGGAGGTGATGCCGGGATCGGCGAACCGCGAGTTGCCTTCGGTCCACATGGCTGAATTCCCGCGCGTCGAAGAGCGACCGGGCGAAGCGGAGCTACTGGCGCGGTGGCACCGGCTGCTCGATGTGCGCGACCGCGTGCTGAAGGCCCTGGAGGAGAAGCGCGTCGAGAAGCTCATCGGCGCATCGCTCGAAGCGAAAGTGACGCTCACGGCTGGCGACGATCTCTACGATTTCCTGTCGAGTTTCGGCGAACAGTTGCGCGCCGTCTTCATCGTCTCGCAGGTCGAGTTGCACAAAGGCGAGGGGGATGGGCTCACCGTCGCGGTCACGCGGGCCGATGGCCAGAAATGCGAGCGCTGTTGGAACTACGCGACGACCGTCGGCGCGAACGCCCGCTATCCGACCGTGTGCGCGCGTTGCGTGGCCGTATTGGAGGAGCTGGAAGCCGAATGGGACGAAGTGCGCACGCGATGAGAAAGCCGCACTATTTCGCCCTGGCATTGGCGATTTATGCCGCCGACCAGTACACGAAACATCTGGCGACGGGACTCAAGCATGAGCCGAGTCTTCCCGTCATCCCTGGTCTGCTGCACTTGACCTACGTCGAGAACGCTGGGATCGCGTGGGGCCTCTTCGCCGATGCGGGTCCGGACGGGCGGTGGATCCTCTCGCTCATCTCGTTGGTGGCGGCCTTGGGCATCGCGCTCTACGCTGTGCGCACGCCCGTTCAAGAGCGGATGACGCAGTGGGGACTGGCGCTCGTGCTCGGAGGAGTGCTCGGGAATCTCACGGATCGGCTCTTGCGCGGCGCTGTCGTAGATTTCCTCGATCTCTTCATCGGTCGCTACCGATGGCCGACGTTCAACCTCGCCGATGTGGTCATCACGACGGGCGCGCTGCTGCTGTTGGCCGATGCCCTGCGTCCCTCATCAGAGACGCGCCGACACCTCCAGGCCAATAGAGGGCCCTCGTAGGAGCGGGCGACGATGCATCCGGAACTCTTTCGCCTGCCGTATGTGAACGTCCCGATCTATACCTATGGCGTCTTTCAAGCTCTCGCCTTCCTCCTCGGCTTGTGGCTGGTGCTGCGGCTGGGCGAAGCCGATGGCCTGAATCGGGCGCATCTCTTCAACTTCGGGATCGGCGCACTGTTAGGCGGCTTGATCGGCGCGCGCGTGCTGATGATCATCACCGAGTGGAATCTCCATGAAGACAAGTGGCGGCTGATCTTCTCCTTCGATCTTTTGCGCTCGGGGGGCGTGTACCTAGGCGGATTTCTCGGGGGATTGGCCGTAGCCCTCTGGCTCGCCCGGCGGTATCAACTCCCGTGGTGGCGGACGGCCGATGCGTTCGCCCCGAGCGTCGCACTGGGGCTTGGGATCGGACGGCTGGGATGTTTCTCCGCCGGCTGCTGCTGGGGAAAACCAACCTCAGCTTGGTGGGGGGTGGAATTTCCAGAGGTCGCCCATCACTTCGTCGGCACTCCGATAGGAGTGCGCTTGCATCCCACGCAGCTCTATGAAGCGACAGCGGCTTTCGCGCTCTTTCTGTTCCTCTTGTGGTTGCGACGGCGTCGCGCCTTTCCCGGCCAATTGATCCTCGCCTACATGTTCCTCTACGGCGCAGTGCGGTTGATCATCGAATTCTGGCGCGATGATTGGCGCGGATGGGTGGGGTCGCTCTCGACCTCGCAATTCCTCTCCGTCGGCTTGATGGCGACTGCGCTCTTTTTTTACATTCGACTCTCGGCCCATCGGCCCGAAGCGGCGCCCTCAACCGAAGGTGAACGCTCATCCTCCCCACGCGGAAATTGAGGATCAAGGTGACGTGTGCTATAACATTCCCACTTCTTGAGGCCGCGAGCTATGGCATTGCCGGAGAGCGCTCGGTTGGAAGGACCGATCCTACAAGAGTTATTGGCGCTGGGTGGCCAAGAGCGGCTCCGCGTCCTTTATCAGCGACTTCTGGCGTATTTCCCTCATCTGGACGAGAAAGAGCGGGATTACGCCTCGGTGCGATGGCGGGCGCTGGTGCAGCGGGCTGGAGCTCGCTTGGTGAAGAAGGGCGAACTTCGGCGGGAAGCGGGATGGTGGAGGCTCACCGAACGGGGTCGTCAACGCGCCGAATCAGAGAAGATGCTCCCAGAGCCGACTCCGATGGAGTCTCCTCGACGCGCGCTCTCGCACGAGGAGTTGCAGACGATGCTCGTCGAGATCGGACGCCTGCTCGGCAAACATGCCGAGCGAGAGCACGAGCGCTATGACGTCGTGTGGAAGGACAGCCCCTTGTCCCCGCGCTTGAGCCATGTGTTCGAGGTTCAGGTGCACGGGAAATTGGAGAGCGCTCTCGCTAAGCTCAAACACGCCTATGACACGCAGCGCTCGAAACCCGTGCTCGTCGTCTCAGACGCGCGAGACGAGCGCCGCGCGCGCGAATGGTTGCGGCCTTATCTCTCCGGCTCCTTCCATGAGATCGGTGATGTGACGGTCGTGCTGGGCGCTGAGGATGTCCGGCGCTTGCATCGCGCGCTCACGTCCGTCCACGACATGCTATGCGGGATCCTCACCTGACGCCGCCTCTGCGCCGACAGTATCTGGAGATCAAACGCCGCTATCCAGATATGCTCGTCCTCTTTCAGGTGGGCGATTTCTTCGAGGCGTTCGATGAAGATGCCGTCACGCTCGCGCGCGAGCTGGGGCTCGTGCTGACGACGAAATACATGGGCAAGACCCTGCGCGTGCCGCTGGCAGGGATTCCCGTCACCTCGCTCACGCATCACTTGGGAAAGCTGATTCAGAAGGGGTATAAGGTCGCCATCTGCGAGCAACTGACGCCGCCGGGTCGGCGACTCATCCATCGCGACGTCACGCGCGTGGTGACGCCGGGGACGCTCACCGAACCGGCGTTGCTAGAGGAACGCGCGAGCAATTACTTGGCGAGCTTCTGCGCCGAAGGTGAGCGCGCGGGATTAGCCATTGTCGAGGTCACGACCGGGGAATTCATGGCGACCGAAGCCGCTCGCGAACAGATCTGGGAGGAGCTGACGCGCCTGGGGCCGACCGAAGTCCTCGTCCCGCAAAGCGTCGCGCAGACGGAGGGAGCGAAGATCCCCGCCTTCACGCTCGGACGCGCGGCCACGGTCACACCGCTAGAGGATGAGGCGTTCGCCGCGGATGCCAGTCGTCATGCGCTCAGCGAGCAACTCGGCGCGATCCCGCCTGGGATGCCTCCGCTGGCGCTTCGCGCGGCTGGCGCTATCGTGCACTATCTTCGGCGAACGCAACCCCGTTTGGTCGAACAGCTCGATCGGGTGAGCACGTACGCTCTGGATGCCTTCATGGTGATGGATCCGCACACGATCGCCCACTTGGAGATCTTTCACAGCCGCGCTGGGACGACGGAAGGATCGTTGCTCGGCGTCCTGGATCGCACGCTCACGCCGATGGGGAGCCGTCGGCTGAAGCAGTGGTTGCGGTATCCGCTTGTGGACCTCGCGGCGTTGCATGCGCGTCAGGAGGCGGTCCACTGGTTCCTCGAACACGCGACCATTCGTCGGGAATTCCGGGCGCAGCTTGGGCAACTGACCGATGTGGAACGAGTGATCGGACGGATCGCGAGCGGATCGGCCACGCCACGCGAGGTCATCGCTCTCGGTCGCAGTGCGCGCACGATCTCCGCTCTGCGCGCGCTCTTTGCCGACTCACCATCGCCGCTGCGTCCCTGGCTCGCCGATGTTCTCCCTCTGGATGAGATTGCCCAACTCATCGCAGAGGCCCTCGTCGAAGATCCTCCTCCCTCGATCGAACAAGGAGGCGTCATCCGAGCGGGATTCTCCGAGGAATTGGACCAACTGCGCGCCCTCCTCAAAAACGGAAAGGCCTATCTCGCCGATCTCGAAGCTCGCGAGCGCGCCCGCACGGGCATTCGTTCGCTCAAGGTCGGATACAACAAGGTCTTCGGCTACTACATCGAGGTCACCAAGCCCAATCTGCATCTGGTTCCGCCGGAGTACATTCGCAAGCAGACATTGACCGGAGCCGAACGATTCTTCACGCTCGAACTGAAGGAGCACGAGACAGTCGTGGCTCACGCGGAGGAACGCATTCGGGAACTCGAAACGAGCCTCTTCCGACAGCTCTGCGCGCGTGTGGCGGAACGGCGCGCGGACATCTTGCGAACGGCCCGCGCGCTCGGCGAACTGGACGTGCTGGCGACGTTGGCCGAAGCTGCTGCCGCCTACGGATACGTGCGTCCGCAGCTCGTCCTCGAACCGCGAATCGTCATTCGCGGAGGACGGCATCCGGTCGTCGAGCGCACTCTGCCCGCTGGACAGTTCGTTCCGAACGATACGACCCTCTCGGCCGAAGACGCGCAAATCCTCATTCTCACGGGCCCGAATCTCTCCGGCAAGTCCACCTATCTCCGCCAAGTCGCCCTCATCGTGCTGCTGGCTCAGATCGGCAGCTTCGTCCCCGCCGACGACGCCATCATCGGCGTGACCGATCGCCTCTTCTATCGGTTCGGCTCGGAGGATTACATCAGCCAAGGCCGCTCGAGTTTCTTCGTCGAGATGATGGAGACGGCGGCGATCTTGCACCACGCGACGCCGCGCTCGCTCATCCTCTTCGATGAGATCGGGCGAGGGACGAGTACATACGACGGCATGGCCTTAGCGCGCGCCGTGATCGAATACCTTCACAATCATCCGCGCGTGCGCGCGCGGACGCTCTTCGCCACGCACTTCCACGAACTGACGGAGCTGGAGGAGATTTTGCCGCGGGTGAAGAACGTGCACATCCTGGTGGTCGAAGAGAACGGACAGCTCCGCTTCCTGCACCGCGTCGTGCCCGGGCGGGCGACACGAAGCTACGGCGTGCAGGTCGCTCGGCTGGCTGGATTACCTCGCCCGGTCGTGCATCGAGCCGAAGAGTTGCTCGCCGAATACGAGGCGTCGAATCCGCGTCGGGTCGCTGAAATGTCGGCCGACTATCACGCCTCCGCGCTTCGGGAGATCGCCGAGCGCTTGAAGCATTTGGATCCGAATGCTCTCACGCCGATCGAAGCCCTGACGATGCTCTACGAACTGAAACGGGCCCTCGAAGCTCGATCCCCGGCGTAACGGTCACTCGGATTTCGCCGAGGGGCCAGCGCGCAGTACGGCGAGGAAAGCCTCTTGCGGGATCTCGACGCGCCCGATCTTCTTCAGCCGCTTCTTCCCCTCCTTTTGCTTCTCCAGCAACTTGCGCTTGCGGGTGACATCCCCCCCATAACACTTGGCGAGCACATTCTTGCCGATGGCGCGCAACGTCTCGCGAGCGATGACGCGGCTCCCGATGGCTGCTTGGATAGGAACTTCGAAGAGCTGTCGGGGGATCAACTCTCGCAACTTCTCGACGATCGCCCGACCACGGGCGTACGCATGATCACGATGCACGATCACCGAGAGCGCATCGACCGGTTCCCCAGCCACGAGGATGTCGAGCTTCACGAGATCGGCCTCGCGATACCCGGCGAAGTGATAGTCGAGCGAGGCGTATCCGCGCGAGAGCGATTTCAGCCGATCGTAGAAATCCAGCACGATCTCCGCCAGCGGGAGCTCGTACGTCAGCAACACGCGCGTCGGCGAGACATACTCGAAGCGCTTCTGGACGCCACGCTTCTCTTCGAGCAGTTGCAGGATCGGACCAACGTACTCGGCGCTCGTGAAGATCATGGCTTCGATGATCGGCTCTTCGATCTTGGCGATCTGCCCGGGATCGGGCATCTTCACCGGATTCTCGATCTCCAGCACCTGTCCCGTGCGGGTCGTCACGCGATAACGCACGCTCGGCGCCGTCGTGATCAATTCCAAACCGAACTCGCGCTCCAAGCGCTCCTGCACGATCTCCATATGCAGCAAGCCGAGGAACCCACAGCGGAAGCCAAATCCCAATGCCGCCGATGTCTCCGGCTCGAAGAAGAACGAGGCATCGTTCAACCGCAGCTTCTGCAGGGCCTCGCGCAATTCCTCATATTGCCCGCTCTCCACTGGGTACAATCCGGCGAAGACCATCGGCTTGATCTCCTGAAAGCCGGGGAACGGGACGGCCGTCGGACGTTCAGCTTCAGTGATCGTATCCCCGATCTTCACATCGGCGATCGCCTTGATATTGGCGATGACGAAACCGACTTCGCCGACCGAGAGCTGCTCGATGCGGCGCGGCTTGGGCGTGAGGACGCCTAGTTCCTCCACTTCGTATTCGCGTCCGGTGGCCATCAGTCGAATCCGCTGCCCCGGCCGCAAGGTGCCCTCAATCACGCGCACCATGACGACGACGCCGCGATACGCGTCGAACCAGGAATCGAAGATCAGGGCCTTCAGCGGCGCCTCGGGATCACCGTGCGGCGGAGGGATGCGCTGAATGATCGCCTCGAGAATCTCCTCGGTGCCGATGCCGAGCTTAGCGCTGGCTAAGATCGCATCACTCGCCTCCAGGCCGATGATGGTTTCGATCTGCTCCCGCGTCTTCTCCGCATCGGCATTCGGCAGGTCAATCTTATTGATGACGGGGATGAGTGCGAGATCGTGCTCGATGGCCGCATAGGCATTAGCGACCGTTTGCGCCTCGACGCCTTGCGACGCATCCACCACGAGCAACGCGCCCTCGCAGGCAGCGAGGCTGCGAGAGACCTCATAGGAGAAGTCCACATGCCCCGGTGTGTCGATCAAGTTCAGGACGTAGGTCTGACCATCGCGCGCCGTATAGTGAAGGCGAACGGCATGGGCTTTGATCGTGATTCCCCGCTCTCGTTCCAAGTCCATCGAATCGAGGACCTGCTCGGTCATCTCCCGCTCGCTGAGCGCCCCGGTTCGCTCCAAGAGGCGATCAGCGAGCGTGGACTTGCCGTGGTCAATATGCGCGATGATCGAGAAGTTGCGAATGAGTTCGGGTCTGACCATCTCCGACTATCGGAACGTATCGCGTGCGAGCATGGCGCTTCCGATGACGCCCGCCTGTCCACCAAGCAGGGATGCGACGATGTCGCAATGCGCGACCATGGCCGTGAACGCACGTCGTTTGACTTCGGCGATGATGGGATTCAAGAGCAATTCGCCAGCGACCATGACGCCGCCGCCGAGCACGACCATGTCGAGATTGAGCAGATTGAGGACATTGGCCACGGCGATCCCGATCCACTTCCCCGTCTGTTCCAGGATCATCAGCGAGAAATCATCGCCGTTGAGGGCTTCGGCAGCGATGCGCTCGGGCGTCAGCTCTCCCTTGCCCGGCACGGCCAGCCGCGAGAGCGACGAGCTGCGATCGCGAAAGAGCCGTTCGCGCGCGCGCCGAACGATATTAGGGCCGGAGGCGATCGTCTCCAAGCATCCGCGATTCCCACAACGACACGGCAATCCGTCGGGATCTACGGTCGTATGCCCGAATTCGCCGGCAAATCCCAACGCCCCGCGATAGAGTCGGCCCTCGTAGATGAGCCCAGCGCCGATGCCGGTCCCTATGGCGATGTAGATCACATGGGCTCGACCGCGAGCCGCTCCGCAAACGAATTCGCCATAGGCGGCCATGTTCGCATCGTTCTCGATGAGCACGGGGCAGCGTACCTTCTCGGCGACGGCTTCTGCGACGTTCAGTTTCACGAGCGCGGGGAGATTCGGCGCCGCCTCCACGCGTTGCGTCTGCGCGTTCACCAAGCCGGGGAGGCCCACACCAACGCACCGAATGGACCAGTGGCGCTCGTTCGCGCGTTCTCGCAGGCGCTCGATGGATCGGCAGATGCCATCCAGGACGGCGTCCGGATCATCGCCGATGGCTTCCTGAGTGATCTCGTAAATCTCCCCATCGGCGTTGACGAGCGCCGCTTTAACGGTCGTCGCGCTAACGTCGATCCCCATGTAGATGGTTCCCTGGTCCATAGCGCCTTCTCACTCTGGTTTTCGCTACTATAGCAGATCGAATGAGGGGGCGTCAAAACCTCTCCTTTCGGACCTCCTCCCATAGGTCCCGCGCGCCCTCGTGCTTTTGATCTTGCGCGAATCGTCGGGTATGCTAAATTTACCACTTCGCAAGAGAATCTCGCGTCGAGGGAGAGGGGTAACCGATGAAGACATACACGGGCTCGGAGATCCGAAACGTCGCCGTCGTCGGACATGGGGATGCTGGGAAGACCTCGCTCGTCTCCGCCATGCTCTTCGATGCGGGCGCTACTCCCCGACTGGGGCGCGTGGACGAGGGCACGACGGTGACCGATTACGATGAGGACGAGATCGAACGCAAGATCACCATGCATACGGCGCTCGCCCATCTGGAGTGGAAGGGGACGAAAATCAACCTCCTGGATACGCCCGGCTATCAAACGTTCATCCATGATGCGCGCGGCGCCGTGCGCGTGGCCGATGTGGCCTTGGTCGTGGTGGACGCTGTCGAGGGCGTGCAAGTGCAGACCGAGAAGGCCTGGAGCTACGCGGAGGAGTTCGGTACGCCGCGCATCCTCCTCATCAATAAGATGGATCGGGAGCGCGCGGACTTCGAGGCCACTTTGGAGGGAATCGTGGAAGCATTCGGTCGCGCGGCCATTCCTTTTCAAATCCCTATTGGGAAGGAGCGCGACTTCTCTGGCGTCGTGGATGTGATCACGCGCCGCGCCTATCGCTTCCAGAACGATGCGAGTGGGAAATTCACGGAGATGGATCCTCCGGCGGAGCTGAGCGATCAGATCGAAGCGCGCCGCGAGGCCATCATCGAGATGGTGGCCGAAAGCTCCGACGAGCTGCTGGAGAAATTCTTCGCCGAGGGGACGCTCTCGGATGAGGACTTACTCGTGGGCATCCGAAAGGCCATCTTGGAGAAGCGTCTCTTCCCCGTCTTCGCTGCCTCGGCCTATTTGAACATCGGCATTCAACCCCTTCTGGATGCCCTCGTGCGATATGCGCCAGCGCCGACGGACGTTCGCATCGTCCGCGGGCGCGCGGGCGTTGAAGCCGATGCGCCGGTGATCGAGCGTCTGATCTCGGATGATGCCCCCTATTCCGCCTTCGTCTTCAAAACGATCGCCGATCCCTTCGCCGGACGGATCACGCTTTTCAAGGTCTATTCGGGCATCTTGCGCTCGGACATGACGGCGTACAACATCACCAAGGGCGTCCAAGAGCGGCTCGGCCCGCTCCACGTCGTCCAAGGGAAGCACTTGGAGAAGGTCCCGGAATTGCACGCTGGGGACATCGGGGCCGTCACAAAACTCCGCGAGACGCAGACGAACGACACGTTCGCGGACAAAGCGGCGCCGATCGTTTATGAACCAACCCCATTCCCGCAGCCGGCCATTGCTTTCGCCATCGAGCCGAAGTCGCGGGCAGATGAGGATAAGCTCTCGGCGGCGCTGCATCGGCTGCTCGAAGAAGATCTCGCTCTGCGCTTTGAACGAGATCCGCAGACGAAAGATTTTCTCCTGTCGGGGACTGGACAACTACACATTGAGACCGTCGTCGCTCGACTCAAGAAACGCTATGGCGTGGATGTGAATCTGAAGCTCCCGAAGGTCCCCTATCGCGAGACGTTCAAAAACCGCGTCGAGGCACACGGTCGGCACAAGAAGCAAACGGGTGGGCGCGGGCAGTTTGGCGATTGCGTCTGCATCTTCGAGCCGCTGCCTCGCGGTGCGGGTTTCGAGTTCGTGG
Source organism: Blastocatellia bacterium (assembly GCA_025055075.1). Classification (NCBI taxonomy): domain Bacteria; kingdom Pseudomonadati; phylum Acidobacteriota; class Blastocatellia; species Blastocatellia bacterium. The sequence continues at coordinate 97,603 of JANWYV010000033.1, read as the reverse complement.
ATAAGATCTTCGGGGGCGTGATCCCGCAGCAGTTCCGCCCGGCCGTCGAGAAGGGCATTCTCGAAGCTGCGCAGAACGGACCGCTGGCCGGCTATCCCGTCGTGGATTTCCGCGTCGAATTGATTGACGGGCAAACGCATCCGGTGGATTCCGACGAATTGTCCTTCAAGCTCGCGGGGATCAAGGCCTTTCGCATCGCCATGGAGAAGGCCAATCCCGTGCTGCTGGAGCCCATCATGCATGTGGAGGTCGTCGTCCCACAAGAGTGCGCTGGCGATGTCATCGGGGACCTGAATGCCCGCCGCGGCCGCATCTTAGGTATGGAAGCGCGCGGCAAACAACAGGTCATTCGAGCGCAAGTCCCCTTGGCCGAGATGCTGACCTATCAATCCACGCTCAATTCGCTCACGGGAGCGCGCGGCACCTATACGATGGAGCTGTCGCATTACGACGAAGTGCCTCCGCATATCGCCCAGAAGATCATCGCCGAAGCTCGCGCTGAGGGACGGATCAAGGCGGAAGAGGAATGATCAGCAAGGGCCGGCATCTTCGAGACCGAAGATTATCCGATGGCCTTCTCTTCCTCACGTGACTCGCATGCGCCAGGCGTTACTCATCGCGACGCGGAATCGCGGGAAGTGGGCGGAGATTCGCGAGCTGCTCGCCGATCTCCCTCTGGATCTCATCGGGTTGGAGGCTTTCCCTCAACTGCCCGAGGTTGAGGAATCCGGCACGACGTTCGAGGAGAACGCGCTTTTGAAAGCGCGCTTTTTTCACGAGCGAACGGGATTGCTCACAGTAGCGGAAGATTCCGGACTTGAGGTCGAAGCCCTAGGAGGCGCTCCTGGCCTCTTCTCCGCTCGATATGGACGCAGCGACGCCGAGCGCATCGCGCGATTGCTCGCGGAGCTGCGCGATGTTCCCGAAGAGCGGCGGATGGCGCGCTTCGTCTGCGTGGCGGCGCTTGTCGGCCCGCAATTGGAGCGCACATTTGCGGGAGAAGTGCGCGGGAGAATTCGCTCGGAGCCCGCGGGATCAAATGGTTTCGGCTTCGATCCCGTCTTCGAGTACCCCCCTTTGGGGAAGACCTTCGCCGAATTGACTCGCGCTGAGAAATCCGCCGTGAGCCATCGCGGTCACGCTTTTCGGCAGCTCCGCGATTTCCTGCTTCGTTGGCTCACTCACGCGGAAGGACAAGGCTGCTGAGGCGCGAGGAAAAATCCGCCAGATTCAACTCCCCCAGTCGCGCTTATATCGGAAATCGTGCCCGATGGAGCGCGAGGAGATCTTCGGGCAGAGGGGCGTTCGCCGTTTGAAGTGAGAGCGGCGCACCATCTCGACGACCCGCCGCAAGAGCGCCTCATCGTAACCCTTTTGCACGAGCGCTTCCACCGTTTGGCGCCGATCCACGAGTTCAACCAGAAGAGCATCGAGCACGTCGTAGGTGATCCCCAACTCTTCCTCGTCCGACTGTCCGACCCAGAGATCAGCCGTCGGCGCCTTTTGCCGAAGGCGTTCGGGAACGCCCAAATATTCGGCGAGCTGTCGCACTTCGGTCTTGTAGAGATCGCCGAGCGGCCACATCGCCGCCGCCATATCGCCGTAGATCGTCCCGTAGCCGACCAGCAGCTCCGTCTTATTGCTCGTGCCGATGACGAGCGCGCGCAGCGCCGCCGAGAGATCGTACAGGATCAGCATGCGCATGCGCGCCATGACATTCCCGCGCCGGACGCGATCGGCGTCCGGGAAGCGCTCGAAATAGGCGTCCACCATGGGCGTGATCTCGACAAGAAGCGTTCGAATCCCCAACTGATCGGCGACCAACTCCGCGTCCGTCACGCTCGTCGGATCGCTCGTCCGATAGGGCATCAGCACGCCATAGGTATTCTCCGGTCCAAGCGCGCGCGCCGTCAGATGGGCAACGACTGCAGAATCCAAGCCTCCAGAAAGACCGAGCACGCCGCGCTCGAATCCGACTTTCGTCACCTCCTCGCGAATGAAACGCACGAGCAGCTCCGCCGCGAGCGCGGGATTGAACGCTCCAAACGCCTGCTGCGATCTGACATCAGACGCTTTCATCATAGGGCGAGAGATGGTAACGCCGAGCGTAAATGCGCCGCAATTCGCGCAAGACCAAATCCAACCGCTCATCGCGCAAGAGAGGGTAAAAGGTGCGCGCTCGCCGAATCTCCTCCAACTCCACCTCACCCACGAGCACGGCTTCATCCAGCATGGGGGCGCTCACCACGAGACGCCCGAATGGATCCACGATCACCGATCCTCCGGCGAACATGGCGCCGTCCTCGAATCCCACGCGGTTCACGTAGACGACGTAGATCATATACGCCTGCGCGGCCCCGCGGGTGATCGTCTCCCATGCCTCGACGCTGCCGAGTTTCGTCTCGCCGCGCACGCCGCGTCCAGGACTAGCCGAGAGGCAGAGGAGAATCTGCGCGCCGTCCTGCGCGAGCAGATACACCGATGAGGGATGCCACATGTCTTCGCAGATCAGCATCCCGAAGCGTCCGAACCGCGTGTCGAAGGCCCGCAAGACATCGCCGGGCGCCAAATAACGGCCTTCGTCGAACATCCCGTAGGTCGGCAGATAGAGCTTGCGGTGGACGTGAACGATCTCCCCGCGGCTCACGTACACGGCAGCATTGAAGAACCGAAAATCTTCCGAGACCTCGACGCCGCCAAACGCGATGTCCACGCGGTGCGTCGCGCTCGCTTCTCGCAGCGCGGCCACAACTTCCGAACGCGTCAGTTCCAGGGCGACCTCGGGGACCAAATCCTCCAGATAGTAGCCCGTGAGGGACAGCTCCGGGAAGACGACCAGATCTGCTCCTCGCTCAGCAGCCTGCGCGATCACTTCCAGATGCTGCGCGAGATTTCGCGGGATGTCGCCCAGGGCGGGTCGAATCTGCGCCAACGCGATCGTGAACCGCATGCGCTCGTCACTCCTCAGCGAATCTCCACGTCTTGGCTCACGATGAGACGGAAGCGCGTCCCTGGACGCAACGAGATGTCTTCGCCTGGGAGCGTGATCTCCGTGACTCCGGATTCTCGCGTCGAGACTTTCATCAACTCGACGCTCTCGCGCCGCAGCCCGCGTTTGGACGGCTTGCCTTCGGGAATCCCCGGATCCGGGATTCGGCGGATGCTGATCCCACCAGAGACCTCGATGCGCGGCCCGCGACGCGGCTCCCCTGTTGTCGTCTCCCCCGGGACCATCTCCTTTGGGGGCGGCGGTGGCTCCAGCGCTTTCACTCGCAGGGCGATCGGAAGCGCGCGCGCGCCCAAGGAGATTTCTTGAAAGCGCACAACGAGCGTCGAGAAGTTCCCGTCCTCATCTTGTTCGGCTCGCGCCACGCCGATGATGCGCGCGCCGCGAGGGAGGATTTCCTTCCCCCCGACGACGAGCGCATGCGCCAGACGCAACGCGAACCGCCCTTCTTCGCCGATCAGGCGCGTGTCCAAATCCTCCTCCAGCTCCGCCACTAGTTCGGTGCCCGAAGGGATGAGCGCGCGCTGACCGCCGAAGCTCACCACGGTCACCAGCAGAAGCGCGCTCAGAACAATGCCTCGGCCGAGGATCCTTCGATTCATCCCGTCCTCCTTTCGAGAGCCTCGAAAAGCTGTTGCCCTTCGGAATGGCCCTTATGCCTCCTCATTCACCGAAGGCCATAGAGCTTCAATCGGAACTCATCGTTGACCAACTTGATCTCGGGGCGAATCCCCGAGAACCGTTGGGCGACAGCGAGCAGCATGGGGACGCCTCCGGTCACCGTCTCCATGCCGTAATAGGGGCTTTTGAAGATCGCCTTCAGGCGAGGATGTGGGGCGCTAACGACGCCGTAACAAATGGGATCGAGCGCCACACCGCCAGTGCGCATGGGATTGATCAGCTCGATGCGGTCATCGAAGATGAGCAATCGCGTCACTTGATCGCGCGCGCTGTAGTCGCGATGCACAAGGGCATTGGTCAACGCTTCGAGCACGGCCGCGCGGGGATAACTCGCCCGAGGGGCAACGGGCGACGTCCCCGACCATCGGCGCAAGGGGCGTTCCGCGAGCAGATCCGTGTAGCGAGTGAGGAATCGCAGCGCCCGCTCGTAGATGCTCGCCAGATTCCCCACGATCTCCTCCCGCTCGACGATGGGATCGGTGATCTCCACGCCGCTGAAGCGCGTCGCCACCAGGCCGCTGCGCGGCAAGTGCTCGGCCACCTTCTCGTCCTTCCCGAAGAGCAGGAGACCGGCTAGCGTCGGGACATTCTCCCGGTCCATTTCGACGGCCAGTTGCAGATAATGGACCATGACCTCGTCCACCGGATATCCGTGCTCTTCGAACTCGCTCAAATCTCCCCCACGCAATTCGCGCACGTAGCTCCAGAAGATCGCCTCATCAATATCGTCCAGCGTCGCCGTCACGATGGGAAGCAGCTCGAATCCGTAGGAGTGACGGGGATCATACATCTCGGCGATCTCTTCGGCCGTCGCTTCCCGCTTCGTCGAACCCACGCGCACGTAGCACCGATGATCGAACGTCCGATAGGGCCGATGCACACCCGTGACTTCCAGAGCGACGATGCGTTTGCCGTTATCGAAGGCGATCTTGTTGATCTGCGGACGAATCGGGGGGATGACGAGCCGCCGGCAAACGTCAATGAGTTGTTGCTCCACCCATTCGGGATCGTCCACCCCTTCGACGCGCCGATTGTCGTTGACTCCGATGATGATGAATCCACCTCCCGAATTGGCGAGCGCGACGATCTCGGCCGCGAGTTTCTCGGGATTGTTCAGACGGACCTTGAATTCGACGTAGCTGTCCTCCCCGCCCTGAATGAGATTGAGCAGCTCCGTCCGATCGAGCAACACATGCTCCTCAAAATACTGTTGCGCGAAGAAGGAGCGCGTGGAACTCGGAACATGCCGGTTGCGGAATCGCTTCCTGCCCATGAGCCGCCCTCACGCCTGGAGACTCGCCCTCGCGCGCCTTGCGCTTGAGGGAGCCCCCGGTGGAATGTCCGAGCCGTTCGCACAGGGAGAATATACACGATCCGCCATCGCCGATGCAAAAGCTTTTCTCAGAGGGGGGGACACTGGCGGCATCAAAGAGAGCCGCTCATCGAGAGGACTCCGAGTATGGCTTGCGGAGGTAGCGGCGCGCTTGCTCGTGAGCGTCGAGCACATCCTCCCGCTGGAGGACGAGCCGATACTGAGCTTGCGCCGCGCGGCGCTCGCCGCGCAAATCGAGGATCTGACCGATGCGCAGATGAGCCAGCGTCTTCAAGTCCGCGTGGGCTTCGTCCATGGCCACCACGCGGCGAAAATGATGCAGTGCCGCCTGCTTATATCCGCTCTGAAAGAGGGCTTCCGCGTACTGATAGCGGATCAGATCCTGCGTCTCCCGATAGGTCGGCTGCGCGAGCAGCTCCTCGAACGCGCGGACAGCCTCGGCTCGCTCGCCGATCCGCATGAGGAGATTCGCTCGCTCCAATCCGAAGAGATAATTGCGGGGGTATCGCGCGATCAACTCATCGAGCAGACGGAGGGCGTCCGAGAATCGCCCTTCGCGATAATACACGGCGATCAAGAGGGTGCGCGCGTCATCGGCCACATATCGGCCCGACCGCACGGCTTCCTCCAACAGCTCGATGCCCCGCTCGCGACTACCGCGAATCCCTCCCAGGGCGACGAGGATTTTGACGGCTAAGGGCAAGCTCCCCACGATGTATTCGTACAGACCGACCGTCAGCTTGGCATCGGCGAACTGGGGATCGCGGCTCAAGACCTCGCGATGCTCCTTCACCGCGCGAAAGCCATTGCGCAGGGCCGAGAAGAATTTTCGCAGAACCGTCGCCTCGTATCCGGCCAATAACGCATACGCCGCGCCCAGGAAATATCGCGCCTCGACGTCATCCTCATTCGCCCGAAGGCGCGCTTCGGCCCGCTCAATCGCCTGCTCGATGTACGCGCGAAACCGCTGCTGTTCCTCCTCGCTCACCCGCGCTTCCGATTGCGCGTAGAACGCTGGGTTGATGTAGATGCCCGCTTGCAGCCGTCGCGTGCGATTGAGCCAATCAATCCACGCATGCGTGGCCAGATAGAGCGGACCCGCCGGATGCTCGGGGAAATCCGCGGCTAGACGCTCGAAGGATCTCCGCGCTTCCTCGTAATCGAGATTGTAGAAGGCTTCGAATCCCACCCGGCGCAGTGCTTCGAAGGCTTCCGACGACGGCGCCGTTTGATCCATGGATTGAGGGTGAGAGCGCGCCTGCTGCGCAGCCCTCATCAACTGGACGGCGAGCGCGCGCTCCTTCCCAATCGCGATCCAAGCCCCTTCCGAACCAATGAGCGCGCCAAGGAGAAAGAGGCTGACCAACGGCGCATTCCGACCGACCATCACAAGGGATTATTTTAGCATCCTCACGACCTTCGGGGAACAAGAATGCGGAGCGCTCGCGGGATGATCTCGAATTCCACCGGTAGCTTCCCGGCCAATTCACCGTCCACTTGGAAGAAGATCTCCTCTCCCGAATCGGAATAGGCGCGCCCGCGCCGCGCGCTCACATAAAGGACGCCGGGTTGATGGACGTGCCATCCGAGGAATGCCAGCGGGAGATAGAAGAGCAGATAAAGCAGCTTCCATCGGGTTGTGATCGCGCAGACGCGAAATTCCTCCGTCTCAGGGCGCGCCCCTGGCGCCATGCGAATCCCTCCGCCATAGCTCGGCACATTGGCGATGGTCGCGAACGTCGCGCGAATGCGCTGCTCTTCCAATTCGAGGGTGAAGACCGGAGCTTTCCACGTGAAGAGATGCTTCAATCCGGCGAGCCAGTAAGCGAGGATCCCCAGATGGCGCTTCAATCCGAGGTTCACTTCCCGCACGATCGAGGCGTCGAGTCCGATCCCGACCATTAGCACGAAATATCGGCCATTAGCCCGACCGACGCTCACCTCGCAAGCGTGGGGTTCAGCGATCATGCGAGCGAGATCGGACACGCGGCGCGGGATCCCGAGCACCTCGGCCAAGACATTCGCCGTCCCAGCCGGCCAGATCGCTAGGGCGATGGGAGCGCCGATGATCCCCTGCAACGCTTCATTCACCGTCCCATCGCCGCCGCGAACGATGAGATAATCCGCCCCGGCCTCGACGGCTTGACGGGCAAGATGCGTGGCTTCGCCAGGGCCGGACGTCGCCACGACATCCAGATGAATCCCTCGCTCGGCGAGCATCTGCTGAAAGCGCGCGATCTGCTCGTGCGCTGTCCGCTGACGCCCAGCCGCTGGATTCGTGATGAGAACCGCGCGCGTTGGAGGGGACACCCTGCCAGACAGTTCCCACCTTCACTCGAGGCGATAGTTGGGCGCTTCTTTAGTGATAATCACGTCGTGCACATGGCTCTCGCGCCATCCGGCTTGGGTGATGCGAATGAAGCGCGCCTTCTCTTGAAGCTCTCGGATCGTGCGACAGCCGCAGTAACCCATGCCGGCGCGCAATCCCCCGACCAATTGTTCGACGATCGCCGCCAGTGGCCCTTTGTACGGGACCTTGCCCTCGACGCCTTCGGGGACGAGCTTCCCGCGTTCGAGCGCTTGCAGGTATCGGTCGCCACTGCCTGCGAGCATCGCGCCGAGCGAGCCCATCCCTCGATAGGTTTTGAACGTGCGCCCTTGATAGAGAATCGTCTCCCCGGGGCTCTCATCGGTCCCGGCGAAGAGCGAACCGATCATCACGCAGTCTGCGCCGGCTGCGATAGCCTTGGTGATATCGCCGGAGAAGCGAATCCCCCCATCGGCGATGATGGGAACCCCCGTTCCGCGCGCCGCGCGCGCGCAATCCATGATGGCGGTGATTTGCGGTACGCCCGCGCCCGTGACCACGCGCGTCGTGCAGATGGAGCCCGGCCCCTGCCCAACTTTCACTCCATCGGCGCCCGCGGCAATCAGCTCTCGCGTCGCTTCGGCCGTGGAGACGTTTCCGACGACCACATCAACTTCCGGGAACTTCCGCTTCACTTGCCGAAGCGCGTCCAGCACGCGCGTCGTGTGCCCATGCGCCGTATCAATGACGAGCACGTCCACACGCGCTCTCACCAACTCCGCCGCGCGCTCCAAGAAGTCCCCCGTCGCCCCAATCGCCGCCCCCACGCGCAGCCGCCCCAACGGATCCTTGGCCGCATTCGGGTACTTGATCGCCTTCTGAATGTCCTTCACGGTGATCAGCCCCTTCAGCCGAAAGTCCTCATCCACGATCGGGAGCTTCTCAATGCGATACTGCTGCAAGATCACCTTCGCATCTTCGAGCGTCGTCCCCACGGGCGCAGTGATCAACTTCTCGCGCCCGGTCATCACATCGCGGACGCGCAGGTCCATTCGGGTCTCGAACCGCAGATCGCGATTCGTCAAAATCCCCACGAGCTTCCTATCATCGTCCACGACAGGTATGCCCGAGATCTTGTAGTGCGCCATCATCGCCAGCGCTTCCGAGATCGGCCGATCCGGAGTGATCGTGATCGGATCCACGATCATCCCGCTCTCGGAGCGCTTCACTTTGTCCACCTCGGCCGCTTGCGCTTCGATTGAGAGATTGCGATGGATGACCCCAATCCCCCCTTGCTGAGCGAGCGCGATGGCCAGATGTGCTTCCGTGACCGTATCCATTGCCGCGCTGCTGATCGGGATATTCAACCGCACGTTCCGCGAGAAGAAGGTCGTCGTATCGGTCTCCGTCGGCAGGACGTCGCTCTTGGCGGGGATCAGAAGGACATCGTCGAACGTGAGCCCTTCCGGAAGGCTCGTCATCGGTATAGTCTCGCTCTTGTCGCTCATAGCTAGGCTGCGAGTTTACGCAAGGCGGGTCGGATCGTCAAGGAGGAAGACGAGGCGGGCGCCGCTCATGCGGCGACGACCTGTTCTTTCAACCGCTCCGCTTGATGATGGGTGATGAGCGCTTCGATCAGCTCGTCCAACTCCCCATCCAGGATGAGGTCGAGCTTGTAGAGGGTGAGGCCGATGCGGTGATCCGTCACTCGGTTCTCCTTGAAGTTGTACGTGCGGATCTTCTCACTCCGATCGCCGCTTTTGACCTGCTGGCGACGCTCAAGCGAGATCGCTTCCTGGTGCTTCCGCCGCTCCAACTCCAGCAACCGCGAACGAAGCACGCGCATAGCGCGTTCGCGGTTTTTGATCTGCGAGCGCTCATCCTGACAGGTCACGACGAGTCCCGTCGGCAGATGCGTGATCCGCACCGCCGAATAGGTCGTGTTGACCGATTGCCCACCATGCCCCGACGAGCAGAAGGTATCAATCCGCAGGTCCTTCGGATCAATCCGCACCTCCACTTCCTCGGCTTCGGGAAGGACGGCCACCGTGGCCGCCGACGTGTGGATGCGACCGCTCGCCTCCGTGATCGGGACGCGTTGCACGCGATGTACGCCGGACTCAAATTTCAATCGGGAGTACGCCCCCTTCCCCTCGATCAAGAGGATCGCCTCTTTGACCCCGCCGATGTCTGATTCGGAGACATCGAGCAGTTGGACGCGCCATCCTTGGCGTTCGGCATAGCGCGTATACATGCGCAAGAGATCGGCCGCGAAGAGCGTCGCTTCCGCACCTCCGGTCCCGGCACGAACCTCCAGGATGACATTCCGTTCATCGTTCGGATCCTTGGGCAGAAGGAGGAGTTTCAACTCCTGCTCGCACTGAGGCAGCTTCTCCTCCAGCGCTCGCACCTCAGCGCGCGCCAGCTCGCGTAGCTCCCCCTCAGTTTCTTCCTCGAGCAACGCGCGCGCTTGTTCCAGTTCCCGGCGCAGCCGTTCGTACTCCCGATATTTCTCAACGATCGGCTCTAATTCCCGCTGCTGCTTGAGCAGCTTCACATATCGCTCCGAATCCGAGAGCACTTCCGGTTCCACGAGCTGCCGCCCAAGTTCCTCGTATCGCGCGACGACCTCTCTGAGCTTCTCCAATAGCTCCATCGCGGATGTCCTCCTGAGAGAGAAACATCGAGGGCCACAACGGCTCGCCCTCTCTGCCGCGCGCACGCTGTGGCCCTACTGGTAGCGCCGATGCCGTTACCCTTTGCTTTCGCCAGCCTGTCGCGCCCCGTACTTCTTCTGGAAGCGCTCAACTCGGCCCGCCGTGTCCACGTACTTCTGCCTCCCCGTGAAGAAGGGATGACACGCCGAGCAGACCTCCAGATGGATCTCCCGTTTGGTCGAGCGCGTGCGCCAGGTCTCGCCACAAGCGCACGTGACGATCGCTTCCACGTACTCTGGATGAATGCCTTTCTTCACGGCTTCCCCCTCTTTCTCGCGATCTTTCCAGGAGAGGAAAGGTACACGGCGCACTCCCCGATTGTCAAGAAGGCGCTGGGAAAGGCCTTTCTTAGGATGGGAGATCGAGCACATCGTATCGGGTCACAATCCCCACAATTCGTCCATACTCCTCGACGAGGATGGCTGGGGAATGCTTGAGATATTTCACAGCCGTCTCGACTTCGACAGTCTCGCTCACGACCGGGAACGGAGCCTCCATGACCTCGCTCACGGGCGCCTGCAACAGGTCGCGATTTTTGAGGAGCTTGGCCATGAGCCGCCCCTCGCGCACGCTGCCGACCGAACGTCCCCCTTCGAGCACGGGCAGTTGCGAGAGCCCATATTGATTCATCTTATGCAAGGCCTCGGCCACACGGTCCCAAGGCGCAACAGCCACAAGTGGCGGTACCATGCTCGTGTCCTTCATTTGGAGGAGCGTCCCCAAGGTCAGCCGCTCGAAGCCCAACAGTCGCTTCTCCTTCATCCATTCGTCCGAGTAGAACTTGGACAGGTAGCGCTCGCCTGTGTCGCAGACGATGAAGACGACGACATGCTCACGCGTCAGCCGTTCAGCGACCTTGAGGGCTGCATATGCGATCGTCCCGGTGCTCCCGCCAGCGAAGATCCCTTCCTCCCGTGCCAATCGCCGCGCCATGTTGAACGAGTCGCGATCGGTGACGTTGATGATCTCATCAATGTACTTCATGTGGACATTGGCCGGGATCGTCTCCTGACCGATCCCCTCGACCAGATAAGGCGTTGCCTCCATGAGCTGCCCGGTCTCCTTATAGGCCTTGAAGACCGAGCCATAGGGATCGGCCCCGATGACCTGGATGCGCGGATTCTTCTCCTTGAGATATCGTCCGACACCGCTGATCGTCCCTCCAGTTCCAATGCCCGCGACGAAGTGAGTGATTCGCCCTTCGGTCTGCTCCCAGATCTCCGGACCCGTCGTGCGATAGTGGGCTTCGGGATTCGCCGGATTCTCGTACTGATTGAGCATGATGGCTCCTGGCGTCTCACGCGCAATTCGCTTGGCGGTATTCACGTAATGATCGGGAGAATCAGGTTTGGCTGTGACCGGGACGATGACGACCTCAGCCCCCAAGGCCTTCAAATACCGAACCTTCTCCTGACTCGCCTTATCGGTCATCACGAAGATCGCCTTATAGCCTTTCACCGCGCAGGCCAAGGCCAAGCCGATCCCCGTATTGCCGCTCGTCGGTTCGACGATGACCCCCCCCGGCTTCAGCCGACCTTCTCGCTCCGCCTGCTCGATCATGGCGATCCCGATGCGGTCTTTCACACTCCCTCCGGGATTCATGGACTCGAGCTTGGCGAGGACGGTCGCCTCGATCCCCCGGGTCACTTTGTTGAGCTTCACCAGCGGCGTTCGACCGATGAGCTGCAGGATATTCTCCTTGTACTCCATATGCCCCCTCCGAGTCTTGCCAAATTCGCCGCGTTATTTTACCCGGATTCCGGTCGGCTTTCACGCGCGCCTGCGGATTTCTCCCCAGTGGGCACGCAGGCCTACAATACGGATTCGGGAGGAACAACCATGATCGTGCCGCGAGCGGAAATCCGCCGCTTCGATATCTTCGCCGAATGGAATCGGCTGAAGGCCGTGACGCTATTGCGGCTGCCGGAGCCGGAGGCGCGCACCTATGGGCTCGCTGTCGCCAAGGTCGTCGCGGCGCGCAAGCTGCATGGGTATAAGCCGAGGGAACTGGCCGAGCTCAAGCGCCAAGCGCGAACGCTCGCACGGCCTGAACAGATTACGATCCCCTGGTGGCACAAGCTCGCCTCAGCGGAGGAATTCGAGAAGGAGGTCGTCCAACGCATGGGGCGCGATTTCTACGAGCGTGTCTTTCAACCCGCCATCGCTCGAGCATGGCATGAGGGGAAAACCTACGAGGAGATTCACGACACGCTGCGCCAGCGGTGGAACCAACAGCTCCGGTAGCCCTCACGTCCATTCCTGCCGCAGACGGCGAACACGATGCATGAACGCTCGCACGCGCTCCTCGTCCACGGGGCGATGCACAACTCCGTCTTGCTTGAAAAACGTGCCCACGATCGCCCCATCGGCCTCCCGCAGCAAGCGTTCCACATTCTCCGCCGTCACCCCACTGCCGACGAGCACGGGCATCTCGCGCGCAACGGCTTTCGCCACGCGAAGGCTTTCAAGCGGCGTCTCCCGCCCCGTCATCGCTCCGGAGAGGATGATAGCGTCGGCTCGCCCCCGCTCGATCACTTCCAAGACCTCTTCCGAGAGATCGCGCGGCGCAAGCGGCGCCGAATGCTTCACGGCGACGTCGGCGAAGACTTTCACCGGGCTTGCGAGCATCTGCCGATCGCGAAGCAGAAGGTGTGCCATCCCCTCGATCACTCCTTGATCTGTCACGCGCACCCCGAGGTAGACGTTGACCCGAATGAACTCCGCACCGATGGCCGTCGCGATAGCCAGCGCGCTACGTCCATCGTTGCGCAGGACATTAATGCCGAGCGGCTTGGCAAACGCGCGCTTGACGTCATGACCGAGCACGGTCAAAAAAGCCACCGTATGCGGAGGAACGCGACGGGGATAATATGGCGCGTCGCCGAAGTTCTCCAACAGGAACCCATCCACGCCGCCCTTGGCCAACGCTTCCGCATCGGCCAGAACACGCGTGCGCACGCCCGTCCAATCGCCATCGAATCCCGGAGCCCCCGGCAAGGCCGGCACATGCAGCATGCCAATGATGGGCTTCTCGACATCAAAGATGTGCCTCAACATCTGCACGGCATCAGTCTACGGCCTCCCCCTTCGGAGCGCAACGCCAACGGATGGCCGCGCCGCAAGCACCAACATACGACGCTTTTCCGCGAACGCGCGTTCGCTTCGCGAGAAGAAATTTTCCTCCGCCGCAATGTCCTCGAGCTCGACTCCTCCTTGCAAATCACATTCGATCTGAAGTCGTCCGCTATCCAGACGCCCCCTGCGCTCGTGAGCGAAGGCCTCTTGGGAAGCAAGATAAGATCAGCTCTCTCCAGGAAGCGTTGCAAAGATGGCGATGGGAACCAGCCTGAAACTCCGCAACTCGTCTGAAGTGTGGGGGGATCTCGGCAGCCGCGAGATCCCCCTGGTTTCCTCAAATCAGAAGAAGACCTTCAATCCGAACTGCAGGATCCGCGGATCGAAGGCGGAGGTGATCACGCCAAAGAGGGGCGTTCCGACGGTGATGTTCGGTCCACCGAAGTTCGTCCGGTTGAAGGCGTTGAAGAATTCCGCGCGAAATTCCACGTACACCGTCTCCGTGATCGTCGTCTTCTTGATCAGGGAGAAATCGAAGTTGTTGTATCCGGGACCGATGATCACGTTCCGCCCTGAATTCCCGAACTCCCCGACCGGAGGGATCACGAACGCCTCCGTATCGAACCATCGCTCGCGTCGTCGCTGACCTGGAGGCAGGTTCCCATCGCGAATCCGATTCGGGCGATCCGTCAGCCCACCCGTCAGGCTCCGATCTCCGGAGACCCGCGGTGTCCACGGCGTCCCGCTCGCCAACGTCCAAATCCCTCCCACTTGCCATCCGCCAATGAGCTTGCCAAGAAATCCCGAGACATTCGCGAGGTATTTCCGCCCAGGCCCGAAAGGCAGCTCGTAGATGCCGGTGAAGGTCGCCCGATGCCGCTGATCGTAATCCGAATGCGCCCGCTCGGCCCGAAGATTGCGCGGATCCTGCGGGAAGAACTGCTCGCTCGCGCCTCCCACAGCTCCAGGCGAATTGTCAATCGAATGCGAATAGGTGTAGCTCCCCATGAGCAACAGCCCTCGAGAAAGACGCTTCTGCACGAAAAGCTGCAGGGCATTGTAGCTGGAGTTAGCGTGGCTGAACGTCGTCAGGAACGTCCCCCAGTTCGGGAACGGTCGGAAATACGGTGCCTTCGGTGTCCCCGGCACTGCTCCCTGATTCACCCACTTGATGTTGTCGAGATTGGTCCCCTTGCTCCCCACATAGCTGAGATCCATCATCAGATCCGAGAAGAACTGATGCTGAATCCCCAAGCTCCACTGCTGGACGTACCCATCTTTGAAATCAACAGCGAGATTCCGCCCGCCTGGGACGCCCACAACTCGTCCCTCCGGAAACGGCGCCTCAAACGAGAGCAGGAGTCCCACGGCCGGATTCGCCCGGAAGGTCTCGTCCACCCGGAACGGGATGTTATTCCAAGCGAGAAAGATGCCGTTCCACAGGGCGAGATTGTAGTAGATCCCATATCCCGTCCGCAGCACCGTCTTCCCCTTTCCCGTCAGATCGAACGTCAACCCCAAGCGCGGGCCCCAATTTCGCGTCGTGTAGGGATAGAGCGAGCGGTTCCGCCGACCGCGAAAGCCGTTGTTCGGATCTCCGGCGATCAAGATTTGACCAGGCCGCGGTGGATCGAGATAGCCATCAGGAACGAACACGCTCATGCGATTCTGCTTGTCTACGAACGGCTGATACAGCTCATAGCGAATCCCATAATTCATCGTGAAGCGCGGGGTCACCTTGTAGTCGTCCCCGAAGTAGAAGGCAAAGAGCGTCGAACGCGCATCCGCCCGAGGAACGCCTCGCGTTCTCTGCGCCACCTGAGGAAGACCGAGTAGGAACTCCGGCAACCCTGTCGAAGCGCCCGTCAGGAAATTCGTGAAGGTGAAAACCCCACGATTGAAGGCGAGCACGCTCACGTTATTGAACTGGAGCGGGCGAATGTCGAGTCCGGCGCGAAACGTATGCTTGCCTCGGATCGCCGTGACGTTGACGACGATCTGCTCGGAATTCTCCACGCGCTGTTCGGGCGCGAAGGAGAGATCGCCGAGTGTGGCGAAGCCGCTGATGCTGATGCTCGGATAGCCGTCCAGTTCGGGCGGCAACGGCAGCAGCCCCCGAATGCCCAATTGCTGCGTCCCTCGAAACTTCCCCACCTGCTCGGACGTGTTCAAAGCGCGCTCTCGGTTATACCCCAAGCGCACCTCGGCAATCAGCGTGGGACGAAACGTGTACGTGTTCACCACCGCCACGTTCTGAACCGCCAGCTCGTTGAAGAGCCCAAAACGCGGGATCGCACTCGGCGTGAAATCGTCCGTATCGGACCAGGTGTATCGAGCGAACAAACGCCACCGATCCGAGACGTTATGATCCACGCGGATGTTGAATAGATCGCCATCGAGCCGCCGACTCTGAAAGTTGACGAAGTTCGGCCGCTGGAAGGGCGCATTCGGCAGCGGATACAAGGCGATCAACGCCCGAGAGATCGGATGAATTCGATCCGAAGGGATCCGATTCCCCGGGAAGGGCCGCCCGGTCTGGGGATCTATCACGGGTCGAGGATCCGCCGAGAAATCGCCTGCGCGCTCGGCCGCCGTGGGCACCTGCGCCGTCGCCGTCACCCCTCGCCGAAACCGGAGCCACTCCATGCTGGAGAAGAAGAACGTTCGATCCCTTCGGATCGGCCCTCCTAGCGTCCACCCAAATTGGTTCCGTCGGAAAGGTGGTGGCTCCTGGAAGTCAAAGAAGTTTCGTGCGTCCAACACATCGTTCCGAATGAACTCGAACACGTTCCCATGAAATTCATTGGTGCCCGATTTCGTCGCCACGTTCACCTGTCCATTGGAGAAATACCCGTACTGCGGATCGTAGGGCGAGGTCTGCACCTTGAACTCCTGCACCATCTCGATCGAAGGTTGCAAGCTCGTGTTCCGAAACCGAAATCCGGAGGATTCCACGCCATCAATCAGGTAGCTGTTGTTGCTCGCCCGACCTCCGCTCAATTGCAACCCGATGTTGTTCGGTCCAGATCCCCGTAGCGTCACATGCGCCTTGACCGAAGGAGCTGCCCCCGGCACCAAATACGCCAGTTGTAAATACTGTCGGCCGTTAAGCGGCAACTCCAACACCTCACGCCGATTGATCACCGCCCCGATATTCGCATTCTCCGTGTTCACCAGCGGGACCTGCCCAATGACGACGACTTCCTCTCTCACCTCTCCGGGCTGCAGCACGATGTCCAAACGAGCCGCCTGCGCGACTTCCAAGACGATCCCACTTTGAACGAACGGCCGAAATCCCACGCCCTCTGCCCGGAGAGTGTATTCCCCCGGCAGCAGATTGAGGACGCGGTAAAGCCCATTCTCATCCGTGGTCGCCGTCCGCGTCTCGTTCGTCCGCACGTTCTTTACCGCGATCGTGACGCCCGGAACGACAGCCCCCCTCGCATCCGTGACGATGCCCGTCAAAGAGGCCACCGTGGTCTGCCCTATAGCGGGACGGAAGAGGAAAAGGGGGCACAAGAGAATGAACAGAGGAACGAAACGAAAAACACGCTGTGTGCTCATAGCGTCCCCTCCTGATCAAGTGATCGCGGCCAGAAGGATATGTCCGTTCCCGCAGGAAGTCAAACTGGAAGATTTTATGGGATTGATGAGGATCCCTTATGGGAAGCGGAGGGGCGCGAACCGCCCTACGCCGGGACACCATCCGCTTTCTCAAGAAGACCGCGAACCGTAGGAGGACCAAGCGGGGAAGCGCGATGAGCCGAAGTCACGGGTCGCATCCAGAGCTTTCCTCGCCCTGAAGTTTCATTTGCTGAACGACGCGTCCCTCTGCCATAATCTCCTGGCGGAGTTGATCATGAAACCACGGATTCTACTCTTCTCCGGCAAAGGGGGCGTGGGCAAGACGTCGGTCGCTGCGGCCACCGGAGTGCGCGCGGCCGAACTCGGCTATCGAACGATCGTCCTCTCGCTCGATATTGCGCACAGTCTCTCGGATGCTTTTGACCTGCCCGTCGGTCTACACGAGAAGAACAAGGGTCGTCCCGTTCGCATCACCGATCGTCTCGACATCCAAGAAATTGACGTGCAGGAGGAGCTGGAGCGATGGTGGAGCGAGGTCTACAAGTACTTGGCTGCCGTCTTCAGTGCGGCCGGCATGGGTGACCTCGTCGCTGAAGAGATGGCCATCCTCCCCGGCATGGAGGAGATCGTCGGCTTGCTCTACATCAACCAGTATCTTGAGGAACGGAGATACGATGTCATCATCTTGGATTGCGCGCCGACGGGCGAGTCGCTGCGCTTCATCAGTTTGCCCTCAGCGCTCGAATGGTTCATGGATAAGATCTTCCACCTGGAGCGCACGGTGATGCGGGTCGTGCGGCCGATGGCGAAGCCATTTGCCCCGATTCCCCTGCCGGACGATAGCTACTATGCTGCCATCGAACGCCTCTATCAACGCCTCAAGGGCGTGGACAAGTATCTCCTCGATCATCAGGTCACGACGGCCCGCTTGGTCACCAACGCGGAGAAGATGGTCGTGCGCGAGACGCAACGGGCCTTCATGTACCTCTGTCTTTACGAGATCGCTGTGGATGCTGTGATCGTCAATAAGCTCATCCCTCCGCACGTCATGGATGCTCACTTCGCGAATTGGCTGAAGACGCAAATGGGGTACGTGGAGCAGATCGAAGAGTACTTCGCTCCCATCCCGATCCTGAAGGCGCCGCTTTTCGAGAGCGAGATCGTGGGCTTAGAGCGCTTGCGGCGACTCGCGCTGGAACTGTACGGCTCGCAAGATCCGACGCTCGTGCTCTACGCGGAGAAGCCGTATCAGTATCATTTCGAGGACGGGCGATATTTTCTCCAACTCAAGCTCCCCTTCGCCAGTCGCGAGCACATTGATCTCTATCGCGACGCCGATGAGCTGATCATCCGCATCGGCAGCTTCAAACGCCACATCCTTCTCCCTCACAAGCTCCTCAAAAGCCGCATCCGATCGGCGTCGTACAAAGGCGACTCCCTGATCATCGAATTCGCGGAAGCACAGGAATCCTGAGCGCGCTCTCACAAGAATGGCTCTCCGACGCGATGGAGCTTCATCATGTCGGAGAAGCCAAACCCGCGAAGGGTTCCGGCCATGAGGACGATCACCTCCCCAGGGCGCGCTAGGCCCTCATCTAAGAGAAGCCGATCGCATTGGGAGAGGACATCCTCGGAACGAGAGGGGAATGGGAAGAGACGCGGCTCGACGCCCCAAACGACGGCCAATTGCCGATAGGTCGTCGGCGATGGCGTGAGCGCAATCATACGCTGCGGCGGGCGCAGCGCGGCCAGATGGCGTGGCATGTTTCCCCCTTCGGTGAAGACGACAATCAAGCGAGCCTTTACCTCTTCGGCAGCGAAGGCCGCCGCTTCCGCAATGGCGCGTCCGTAAGATCCCGAGGGCCGACGGCTGACGGCCTCCCGCAGGCGCGAGCGGGCGAGCGGAGAGGCTTCGGCGGCGCGGATGATGCGATCCATTGTGCGCACAGCCTCGACGGGGAATCGTCCGATGGCCGTCTCTCCAGAGAGCATGACGGCGTCCGTTCCGTCCAAGACTGCGTTCGCCACGTCGGAGGCTTCCGCGCGCGTAGGACGCGGATTCTCAATCATGGATTGCAGCATTTGCGTCGCCGTGATCACGACCTTTCCCGCTTGATTCGCCCGCGCGATGATCTCCTTTTGGAGGACGGGGACGCTCTCGACCGCCGTCTCGACCCCGAGATCGCCTCGAGCGACCATGAGCCCATCGGCCGCCTGAAGGATCTCGTCCAAGCGGCGGACGGCTTCCGCCTTCTCGATCTTGGCGATCACGGGAATGCGCGCTCCCGCTTCCTCGATCAGCCGCCGTGCGACCTGACAATCGGCCGCCGAACGGACAAATGAGAGGCCGATGTAATCCACTTCCTGCTCGATCCCGAATTGGAGATCGCGCCGATCCTTCTCCGTCAGCGCCGAGAGGGACAATGTGACGCCCGGCAGATTCAGGCCCTTCCGCGGCCCTAACCATCCGCCATGCACGACGCGACAGACGAGTGCGTCTGTCTCCTTCTCCTCGACCACCAACTCGAGCGCCCCATCGTCGAGCAAGATGCGATCCCCGACGGAAGCCTCCTGGATCAGAGCCGGATAGTTCGTCGAAAAGCGCGTCGCATCCCCGATGATCTCCTCGGCCACCAGACGCACGCGCGCGCCTGTGCGCAACTCGACCGGTTGCCCGTCTTTCAAATCGCCGATTCGCAGCTTCGGCCCGGCTAAATCCATCAAGACGGCGATCGCCTTTCGGAAACGCTCGGACAGCTCGCGCACCTGAGCGATGACCTCGGCGTGTTCTTCATAGGTCCCATGTGACATGTTCACCCGCACGACGTCCGCGCCCGCTTCGATGAGCGCTGCAAGCGTCGAACGCGCGCGTGAGGCCGGCCCCACGGTCGCGACAATCTTCACCCGCCGCATGTTCTCTGCCTCGCTCGCGATCATCAGTTCTCAAGATGAGGGGAGAGCGGATTTCGTCTCTCCGAGCGCATAGGGGTTCAAGAGGAACGACTCGCCGAAGAGGGGGAGCTCTGACCGTGAGCAAGCTCTTCGGCTTCGCTGGTCATGACGCGCCCTTCGGAGAATGCCGCGCATTCGGCCGCGGATTCCGCTGGCGGCGCCGCGGGCGCTGCCTCTTGGGGCAGATCGAAGCTGGAGACGGTCTCATAGTTCGCTTCGACGGCCCCCAACTCCTCTTCTCGGAAGCCGGGATAGGGGACGCGCGTGTGATAGATCGTCTGGAGCGTCTGCACGATCGTCTCCCGAATGCGCGTGAGATCGCGCATGCGGAGATGGCACTGGTCGAATTGACCATCGGTCACCATGTCCTCGATGATCCGGCGCACCAAGCGTCGAATCTTCTCCGGGGTTGGCTGCCGAAGCGAGCGGACGGCTGCCTCCGAACTGTCGCACATCATCACAATGGCGGCTTCGATCGTTTGGGGCTTTGGTCCCGGATAGCGAAAGCACCGTTCGTCCACGGGCACTCCCGTTCGCGCCGCGTGCTCGAGTGCTTTCGCGTAGAAGTAGTGCAGCCGCCGGGTCCCATGATGCTGCGGGATGAGGTCCACGATCTGCCGCGGTAACCCATGCGCTTCGGCCAAGCGAATGCCTTCCACGACATGCTGAACAATTCGACGCGCGCTCTCCTCCGGCGGCCAATGGTCGTGTGGATTGCTCCCTCCCGTTTGATTCTCAATGTAGAGGCTCGGATCGGCCAACTTTCCCACGTCGTGATAGTACGATCCGACGCGCACCAACAGCGCATGGGCGCCGATGGCTTTGGCCGCTTCCTCAGCCAAGGTCGCGACGATGAGCGAGTGATGATATGTCCCCGGCGCTTCGATCGCCAGGCGTTTGAGCAACGGCAGCTCCACATTCGACAATTCCAGCAGTTTCACATCCGTGACGATCCCAAAGAGCGACTCGTTGATCGGCAGAGCGAAGGCCGCCAACGCTGCTGTCAACACGCCGCCGAGCAAGCCGCAGAAGGCATTCCAAAGAACGGGGCCGAAGACCAAACTTTCACCGCGGCTTAAGAGGATGACGATCGTGGCGCCGATGTTGACGAGTCCGATGATCGCCCCTGCCCGCGTGATCGTGTCCCGCCGCTGATACCGTCCGACACCATAGACGGCCACAATATTCCCGATCAGCGCGTAGAGGAGCGGCGAGAGATCCCGGGCCAAAACGCCCGTGAGCAGCGAGACCAGCATCCCCACCAGGAGCGCGATGCGCGACTCCAGCAACAGGGCGACGACCAGAGCCGCCGCGGCATACGGGATGGCGAACTGATACCCCTCCGGGGAATCGAACGCTCCCAACCGATAGGCCACGCCGCTGGCAATGGCCATGCCCGCGCGCACGATGAAGAGTTGCGCGAAGACCGAGAGCGCCGCCAGCAGAAAGATCTTGAACGACGTGAGGTAATAGACGCGCGTGCGCAGGGCGAATCGCCACAACGCGTAGTACAGCACCAGGGAGAAGGCGAAGAGTCCGAGCATGCGCCGTCCCGGGCGCATATCGGCCTCTTGCTTCCGTAGGGCTTCGAGCGCCGCGTGAATCTGCGGAGTGACCACCTGTCCCCGAGCCGCGATCAACTGACGCGGCGCATAGCGCACCGTCGCCACCAAATGCTCGGTCGCCTGACGCCGCCATCGGGCCGTGAGGTCTTCCGCCAACAGACAATTCACGCGCACGATCTCGGCGAGCCATGCCCCGTACTGCTGGGCATCGGATTCGCTCAGACTGCGACGAAGCGCTTCGCGCGCCTGCGTGAGCGAGAGGATCTCACTCGCCCGCACGCGCGGCTGTCCCTCCAGATGCTCCACTCCCTCTACCGATTCCACCCGAGCCGGGACGATGCGTACCTCGCCGGTCAGATTCTCCGTCAGCTCGCGCACCTCGCCATCTGGGCGAATATATCGGCTCATGATCCCGGAGAGCGCGGCTTCCAAGCGGGCGAGCACCGACTCTCCACTCTGGCCGAGCGCCCACGCCTGGACGATCTCTTCCGTCAAGGGGAAAGGAACGCGTTGCGCGCGCAGCGGGGCCAAAACCTCCCTCTCCACACGCGCGCGCACGCGAGGACGTCGCCATTCCTCGCGGGTGAGGGCGCGCTTGCCGAAAACCGCCTCCATTCGCTCGATGAACTGCTGGCGCCCCAGCGCGAAATATTCCCGCAAGGCCGAACGGGCGTCCTCCGCGCGATCTGGATAAAACCGAAAGACGGGAGGAATCTTTCGCGCTTCCTCCTCCCGCAGGCGCGCCGTGCGCTCCGGATCCACGACGACCAATTCCGTCGGCGCGATCACGTCCGTCCGAAGCACGTCCCCTACGCGATAATCGGGAAGCGACATGAGCGGGAATCGCGCCACGAGCCCGGCCGTCAACAGCGACAACGGAAGCGCGCATACCCAAAAGAGCGCGCGTGGGGACAAGCGTGCAGCCACTCGCTCTCCCCAGTGCGCGATGAACGCTTCGATCTTCTCCCGCAGTCCCCTCATGTGCGCATGCCCGCTAAAGGCCTCTCGACAGATCGCCCCAACTCTTCCGCGATACGCTGGAGCAATTCTCCGAGCGTCTCCGCCCGCAGTGCGGAGATCGCCAGCGCGCCATAACTGCGGCAGAGATTGCCCATGATCTCCGGCGCCACCAGATCGCTCTTGTTGAAGACGAGCAAGCGCGGGATGTTCGCAAGGTTCAACTCTCGGAGCGTGCGCTCAACCGTCTCGATGTGTTGCTCCAGATAGGGGCTGCTTGCGTCCACCAGATGGATGAGCAAGTCCGAATCGGCGATCTCCTCCAGCGTCGCTCGAAAAGCGCGAATCACGTCCGGCGGCATGCGGCGAATGAAGCCGACGGTGTCCGAGAGGATGATCTCTTCTCCATTCGGCAATCGGAGGCGGCGACTTGTCGGATCGAGCGTCGCGAACATCCGTTCTTCGGCGAGCACACACGACCGCGTCAGTGTGTTCAGGAGCGTGGATTTCCCGGCGTTCGTGTAGCCGACGATGGAGACGATGGGGATCTGCGCCCGTCGCCGACGTTGGCGCCGCTGCTCTCGATCCGTGCGCAGGGCCTCGATCTGCTCCTCCAAATGCCGAATGCGATCGCGAATGCGCCGCCGATCCATCTCCAACTTCGTCTCCCCGGGCCCGCGTCCCCCGATGCCACCAGTCAACCGCGAGAGTCCCGTATCGGCATCGGTCAAACGTGGCAACAAGTATCGGAGCTGCGCTAACTCCACCTGCAGTTTCCCCTCGCGCGAGTGAGCTCGCTGCGCGAAGATATCGAGGATCAGTTGCGTGCGATCGAGGATCTTCAAATCCGTCGCAGCGGTGATCGCTCGGACCTGTCCTGGCGTCAGATTCTGATCGAAGACGATCATATCCGCGCCGAGCTGCAAAGCGCGAATGAGAATCTCCCGCAACTTCCCCTTTCCGATGAGGAACTTCGGATCGTACTCCTTGCGCCGCTGCACGAAGGCGTCCAAGACGATCACTCCCGCCGACTCGCTCAACAGCCGTAGCTCCTCGAGCGACTCCTCCGCATCGGCGAGCGAACCCGTCGTCACTCCCACCAGGAGCGCGCGATCGCGCTCATCCTGTGGATGCGCCAGACGCCGATTCCGCGCCAGCTCTTCTTCCAGCGATTCGATCAGTTCCAAGAAATTCACTCCGAGCTGACCAGGAGGCTTAGGCTCGAGGAATTGAAAGCGGGAGGCGACGCTCCCACCATCAGGTGCTCCCGGTTGAGCCGGCATCAGATGCGCGACGTGCACGCGCGCGGGCGTCCCATTGTCGGTCACCTCCACGATCGCCATCACGTCCAATCGCAACAAGGCCAAATCCGTCAAATCATCCTCCGTGAACGGCTCTCCATGAAGGTGCGTGTGCAGGCAGCGGAGACCGCAAAATCGTCCGCTCGACGTCCGTATGCGGCGCAGATCCGGCCACACGATCTGGCGCGCATCGCCCACGACGACGTATTCGATCCGCCCCTTACGATCGACAAGAACTCCCACCTGCCGATGCATCTCGTGGGACAGCTCAGCGAGCGCGCGCGCTAACTCCGGCGTGATGATTTGATCAGCGGGGAGACGGCGGTGATAGAGCCGTTCTAACCGCCGACGATGACTGGCCTTCAAGCCGTGCGTATGCCCGAAGATCGTACCGATAGGTCGCGACCTCCTCTGCGCATTCTTCCGGAGCGAGACGACCTCCTCGCGAGGCCGTTCGCGCTTCGGGACCTCCGTCGTCCCGAAGCGGGAGATATTGTACCACTCCGGAAAGCCTTCGGGCGAGCGAGAAGGGCGCGCCCTCTCGGAACGTCCACGGAGCAAGCGCTCACGCGCCGCATCGGTGAGCGCGTCCGCATGAATCCTCATCAAAGCTCGCGCCGCCGGCAACTCCATCGGCTTGACGTCGCGAGCCATGCCCATCTAGACTTCCCACTCTCGAGAGAGAGCGGGAGATGACGTCGGCATCCTCAACGCGCCCTTCCCTCACGGTCCTCATCACGCGACCTCGGGACCACGCGCAAGAGTTTGCGACTCTCCTTCGAGAAGGCGGAGCGGAACCGCTCTTCTTCCCGACGATCGAGATCGCTCCCCCGGAATCGTGGGAAGCGTGCGATGCCCGCCTGCAGCAGATTGACGCCTACACGGACCTGATCTTCACGAGCCCGAACGCCGTGCGCTTCTTCTTGGAACGCTGCGCGCGTTTTTTCGATCTGGCGCGTCTTCGAACGCGGACCTTCCACGCCGTCGGCCCGAAGACGGCCCATGCGCTCGCCGCCCATGGATTTTCCGTCGCTGCGCTGCCGGAGGATTTCGACGCGGCGCATTTGGCCGAAGCGATCGCCTCTGTCCGCACGACCCATGCGCGCCGATTCCTGTTTCCCAAGGGCGATTTGGCCGAAGAGACATTGGTGCGCCGATTGCAGGCGGCGGGCCTTTCCGTGGATTCCGTCACGGTGTATCGGACGGTGAAACCGAACCCGCCGGCGGAGACGCAGCGCGCCATCTGGAGGGCGCTTCAGCGCGGAGAGATTCACGTCGTCACCTTCTTCAGTCCCTCGAGCGTCCGGAACTTCGTGGACTTCTTCCCGAATTTCCCCGCGCTCTTCTCAAACGCAGCGAGCGACCGTCCGCCGAAGATCGCGGTTCTCGGAGAAACGACAGCTCGCGCCTGTCGAACACTGGGATTGCCCGTGCACCTTTGCCCCGAAGGGCGCTCGGCGGCAGCGCTCGCTCGCGCGATCCTGCAACAGCGACATCAAGGAGAGAGCGCATGAGACCATTGGAGAACGACCTCTTCCTGAGGGCATGCCGACGAGAGCCGACCGAGCGCACGCCGATCTGGTTGATGCGGCAAGCGGGACGTTACCTGCCCTCCTATCGGGCGCTGCGCGAACGCTATGATTTCCTCACGCTCTGTCGCACGCCGGAATTGGCGGCCGAGATCACTGTGCAGCCCGTCGAGCAACTCGATGTTGACGCGGCGATCCTCTTCTCGGACATCCTCGTCGTCCCCGAAGCCATGGGGCTCACGCTGCGAATCGAAGAAGGCGTGGGACCACACCTTGAGGATCCAGTGCGCACGGCTGCGGATGTCGCGCGTCTGACGGTCCCCGACCCGCGGGAGAAGTTGGGCTACGTCTTGAACGCCATTCGCGTGACGCGGGAGCGATTGCGCGGGCGCGTGCCGCTCATTGGCTTCGCTGGAGCCCCATGGACGCTCTTCGCCTACATGGTCGAGGGAAGCGGAACAGGCGACTTTCGCCGCGCGCGTGTGTTCGTTCATGAAGATCCTCGCACGGCCCACGCGCTCCTTGAGAAGATCGCGCGCACCGTCGCCCGCTTCCTTCTCGCCCAAATCGAAGCGGGCGCGCACGCCGTGCAGCTCTTCGACACGTGGGCCGGGATCCTCGATCCGGACGGCTTCTCGGAGTTTTCGCTCGCTTACGTCCGCCAGGTCATCGAAGCCGTCAAGGCCGCGGCACCGCCAAGCGTTCCCGTGCTCCTCTTCTCGCGCGGGACGGCCGCGTGGAGTGAAGCGCTCGCCGAGACCGGAGCCGATGTCCTCAGCGTGGATTGGACATGCGATTTGGCGCGCGTGCGTTGGGTGGTGAAGGATCGCGTCGCCCTG
Organism: Blastocatellia bacterium; assembly: GCA_025055075.1. NCBI lineage: Bacteria > Pseudomonadati > Acidobacteriota > Blastocatellia > Blastocatellia bacterium. The sequence goes on along the minus strand of JANWYV010000033.1, from coordinate 71,754 downwards.
CAGGGGAATCTCGATCCCATCGTCTTGCTCGCCTCGCCGGAGGTCGTCGTTCGAGAAGCGCGGAAGATCCTCGCGCGATTCGGCGTCGGCGACGGGCACATCTTCAATCTCGGACATGGGGTCCTGCCGGAGACGCCGGTCGAGAACGTGCGCCGATTAGTGGACACTGTGAAGCGAGAGAGCCCACAATATCATGTTCAGCGCGAGGACGCACCGTCGTGACGCTTCGCGGCTCTCACTCAGAGGTGTGCCTATGAAGAGTCTGGGATTCGTCGAGCTAGATCTGTTGCGAAAATACGATCGGCCAGGACCGCGATATACGAGCTATCCGCCCGCGCCCGCCTTCACGCCGGAATTTGGGCCGGAGGACTTTCAAGCGGCGATCCGCGAAAACAATGCCGCCCGACCGAGGGCTGAACTCTCGCTCTATTTTCACATCCCGTTCTGCGACACGCTCTGTTATTTCTGCGGCTGCACGATGCTGGTGACGCATCGCCCGGAGACGATTCGGAAGTACCTGGATCATCTGGAGCGAGAGATCGCTCTCCTGCGCGCCTGGATCGCGCCGGAGCGAAAGGTCACGCAATTGCATTGGGGAGGAGGAACGCCCTCCTATCTCTCCCCTGAGGAGATTCGCGAGCTGGCGGGATTCATCGCCGAACGTTTCCCCTTCGGGGATGATCCCGAAGTCGGTGTAGAGATTGATCCGCGCGGGCTCACCCTCGAACACATGAGGGCGTTTCGCGAGAGCGGCTTCAATCGCGTGAGCCTGGGCGTGCAGGATTTCGATCCCGTCGTCCAGCAAGCCATCAACCGCATTCAGCCGGAGGAGCTCACGCGCCGCGCCATCGAGTGGGCGCGCGAATTGGGGTTCCGGAGCCTCAACATTGACCTCATCTATGGCCTGCCGTTTCAAACGCTCGATTCCTTCGCGCGCACGTTGGAGCGAGTGATCGCGCTCGAGCCGGATCGGATCGCCGTCTTCAATTTCGCCTACGTCCCGTGGCTCAAGCCGCACCAACGGTTGATCCGACCGGAGGATCTCCCGGCGCCGGAGACGAAGTTACGCTTGCTGAAGCTGACGATCGAGACGTTGAGCCAAGCCGGCTACGTCTACATCGGCATGGATCATTTCGCGAAGCCCGAGGATGAATTGGCGCGCGCGCAGCGGGAGAAGACGCTCTACCGCAATTTCCAAGGCTACTCGACGCGCGCTGGCGCTGATCTGTATGCCTTCGGCATGTCGGCCATCAGTCAGTTCGACCGCATCTATGCGCAGAATTTCAAGGAGCTGAAGTTGTACTACACCCGGATCGCGGCCGACACGCCGGCGACGGCCCTCGGCTATCGCCTGACAGATGACGATGTCCTGCGCCGCCACGTCATCATGCGACTGATGTGCGATATGGAGCTGACCAAGGCAGACGTGGAGGAACAATTCGGGGTTCGCTTTGATGAGTACTTCGCCGACGCGCTCGCGCGGCTGGAGGAGTTCGTCGCGGATGGCCTGCTGCGGATCACCGATGAGAAGCTCATCGTCACGGACCTCGGTCGGCTCGTGATTCGCAATATCGCCATGTGCTTCGATGCGCATCTGGAACGCATGATGCGCGAGCGGCCGATCTTCTCGCGCACGGTGTGAGGGACTGTTGCCTATGCCCGAGCATGGCATCGTGCTCTTGAATCTGGGTGGGCCGGATTCGCAGCAAGCCGTCGAACCATTCCTGCGGAACCTCTTCTCGGATCCGGACATCTTCCGCATCCCGATGGGACGGCTGTGGCAGCGCCCCTTGGCGCGCGCGATCGCGAAAGCGCGCGCTCCCATCGTCGCTCGCCATTATGCGCACATCGGCGGGCGATCGCCCATCTTGATGTGGACGCAACGCCAAGCGGCGCTTCTGGAGCAACGGTTGCGCGCGCACTTGGATTGTCGCGTCTATATCGGCATGCGCTACTGGCATCCATTCATCGAGGAAGCGGTTCGGACGGCCCTCGAGGAAGGCGTTCGCACGCTCACGCTCCTGCCGCTCTATCCCCAATTCTCCTTCACGACGACCGGTTCCAGTCTCAACGAATTTCATCGCGTGTGGCGACGGCTGGGCTCGCCTTCGATCCGGATCGTCACGATCCGGAGCTATCCCGATCACCCGCTCTATGTGCGCGCCGTCGCCGAGCGCATCGAGGAGACCGTCCGCCGCCATGCGCTCCCTGACGGCGCTTGGGCGTTGATCTTCAGCGCGCACAGTCTCCCCGTACGCTTCATCGAGGATGGCGATCCGTATTTGGAGGAGACGAAGCGTTCGGTCGAAGCCGTCCTGACATATCTCCGCACTCAGGGCGCATATCGCGATGTCTATGCCCGCGTGTCCACGATGCTCGCCTTCCAAAGTCGGGTCGGACCGGTTCGATGGCTCGAGCCTTCTACCATTGACGTCGTGAAGCAATTCGCTCGCGATGGGATCCGCCATCTCGTCCTCGTCCCGATCAGCTTCGTCTCCGATCACATTGAGACGCTCTACGAGCTGGGGCACCAAGTGCGCGAGATCGCGCGCGAGCACGGGATCCTCACGTTCGCCCTCGTCGAAGCGCTGAACGATTCGGAGATGTTCGCCGAGGCGTTGAAGCAAATCGTCCTGGAGGCGCTTCGAACGTGAATCCGAAGGTCGCGATCATCGGAGCCGGCATCTCGGGGCTGTGCGTCGCCTTCTTCTTGAAGCGCGCGGGCATCCAAGCCCTCGTCCTCGAAGCGGAAGAGGACGTAGGAGGGACGATGCGAAGCCGACGGATCGGCGGCTATTTGGTCGAACTCGGGCCCAATAGCGCATTGGAGACGACGCCGCTCTTTCAAGAACTGATCGCCGACCTCGGCCTCGTTCAAGAGCGCGTGTACGCCAATGAGGCGGCGAAGAATCGCTACATCTTCCGAGCAGGAGAGCTGCATCCGCTGCCGATGTCGCCGCTCGCATTTTTGCGAAGTCGGCTCTGGAGTTGGCGCGGGAAGCTGCGCCTGCTCGCCGAACCTTTTCACGGGCGCGCCGCGGTCGAAGAATCGGTCGCCGACTTCGTGCGACGGCGCGTGGGGGAAGAGTTCCTCGACTACGCCGTCAACCCGTTCGTCGCGGGCATCTACGCCGGCGATCCCGAGCGGTTGAGCGTGCGATTTGCCTTCCCGCGGCTCCATGCGCTTGAAGAACGATACGGGGGCTTGATTCTGGGACTCTTGCGCGGGGCCCGAGAGCGGCGTCGCCGCCCCGAATCCTCGAAGATCGCCGCGCGCATGTTCTCCTTTCGGGAGGGAATGGGAACGCTGCCTCGAGCTGTCGCCGCAGCGCTCGGAGAGGCGGTCTGGTGCGCGACGCGGGCCCTCAGCGTCAGCCGAATCGGCGCAGGATTCGAGATCGCGTTCGAGCGAGACGGACGCCGCGATGTCCTCCGAGCCGAGCGGGTCGTCCTGGCGACGCCCGCATACGCGGCGGCTTCGCTCATCGAGTCCTTCGCTCCGGAAGCCGCGCGCGCCCTTCGTCGCATCGTGTACCCCCCGGTGAGCGCCGTCATCCTCGGATATCCAGAGGTCGCGATAGGCCGATCGCTCGATGGCTTCGGCTTCCTCGTTCCAGAAAAAGAGAGACGGCGTATCTTGGGGACGATCTGGAACTCCGCGATCTTCCCCGATCGAGCGCCCCGGGGAAGCGTCGCACTCACGACGTTCGTCGGAGGGATGCGCCAACCCGAATTGGCCCGACGCCGCGATGAGGAATTGATCGAACTCACCTCCGAAGAGCTCAGCGAGATCCTGCGCATCCGGGGCGCTCCCGAATTCGCTTACGTCTCTCGCTGGGAGCGAGCGATCCCGCAATACGAACTCGGCTACGGCGAGATCCTCGCGACGCTCGAACGCGCCGAGCGAGAGCATGCAGGCCTCTACTTCTGCGCGAATTACCGGGGCGGGATCGCCGTGGGCGATTGTTTGAAGAGCGCCCATGAGATGGCTCAGCGGATCCTTCGAGATGATGCCCGTCTCTGACGTCCGATGCGCGCCGAGCTTGAAAGGTCGCGCTCGACTTCGGTACATTCCTCAATCGAGCATGTCGTCCAATACCGCGTGCGATTTTTGAAGTCGGAGGAGGAGAGAGAATGACGCGCGAGGGGTATCCGGATCTTTCGGCCTTTGAGGGGAAAGATTTCTCCAGTGCCGAACATCGTCAGGTGGTGATCATCGGAACGGGACCGGCAGGCCTCACCGCCGCGCTCTACGCCGCGCGGGCGAAATTGAGCCCGCTCGTCTTCCAAGGCCCAGAGCCAGGTGGGCAATTGACGACGACGACATTGGTCGAGAATTATCCAGGCTTCCCCGAAGGCATCATGGGTCCGGAATTGATGCGGCTCTTCGAGGCCCAGGCCGTGCGTTTTGGCGCTGAAGTGCGATTGGGGACAGTCACGGCGGTGGACTTCTCGCAGCGTCCGTTTCGACTGCTCGTGGACGGATACATCCCTGTGCTCGCCGATGCGGTGATCATTGCCACGGGGGCTTCGGCCAAGTACCTCGGCTTGGAGAACGAACGACGGTTGATCGGACGCGGTGTCTCTGCATGCGCGACCTGCGATGGCGCGTTCTTCAATGGCGTCGAAGTCGCCGTCGTTGGAGGGGGCGATACGGCGATGGAGGAAGCCCTCTTTCTCACGCGCTTCGCCACGCGCGTGCACGTCATCCACCGGCGCGATCAATTGCGTGCGTCCAAGATCATGCAGGAGCGGGCCTTCGCGCATCCCAAGATCACCTTCATCTGGAACACGGTCGTCGAGGACGTGCTCGGCGAACGGCGAGTCGAAGGCGTGCTCCTCAGAAATGTGAAGACGGACGAGCGGCAAATCCTTCCCGTTCGGGGACTCTTCATCGCGATCGGTCACAAGCCGAATACGGAGATCTTTCGCGGCTGGCTCGACATGGACGAACTCGGCTACATTCGGACGCGTCCCGGCTCGACGATGACGAGTGTGCCCGGCGTCTTCGCCTGCGGCGATGTACAAGACCGCGTCTATCGGCAGGCGGTGACGGCTGCTGGGAGCGGTTGCATGGCCGCCATGGATGCCGAACGCTGGCTGGCCGAACACGCGACCTCGTCCTCATGAGACGAGCCTTTCCTACAGGCCTCCGAACGTTATCACGGACGTTGGTGATCGAAGTGCGTTTCGAGCGCAGATCGGCTGCCGCTCGGCAAGTACGCGAGTTTCCATCGGGCACAGAAGGCCCCGGAATCGGCAGCGATGTCCTCTTTGCGATTTTCCTATGCGCCCGCCGAGCGAGCGATCCGTATGACGAAGAGTTCCTCTCGAGCGCGCGCGATGGTGCGTCTCCATCAGCAGTCTCGCTCCATTCATCTTAAACGAGGTTCGACCGCTCGTCTCGGTGGCAATATGCGGGTGAAGAGCTACCCGCCATTCCGCTTCCTGTATCCGGGACCGCGCACGACGCGTCCGGGCTTGGCGCCCGTGTGCTCGCCATCTTTGAGCACCTGAACCCCGTTGACAAAGACGTGTAGCACGCCGGTCGCATATTGATGCGGTCGTTCATACGTCGCGTGATCCTGAATCCTCGCCGGATCGAAGACGACCACGTCGGCGAAATATCCGACTTTCAGTCTCCCGCGCCGATCGAGCTTGAGATTCTCGGCCGGTAGAGAGGTCATACGCCGAATGGCCTCTTCGAGCGAGATGACCTTCTCCTCGCGTACATAGCGCCCGAGCACGCGCGCGAACGTCCCATAGGCGCGCGGATGTGGATTCGATTTGAGGAAGACGCCCTCAGGAGCTAACGACTCGGCGTCGGAGCCGAAGCTCATCCAAGGCAGTGCGATCTGCCGCCTCACGTTCTCCTCGGACATGAGGAAGTAGACGGCATCCACGCGGCTGTCATCTTCGATCACCAGGTCAATGATCGTGTCCTCGGGGGACTTCCCACGCAGGCGAGCGACTTCGGCGAGCGTCTTGCCGGTGAGCGGCTTCAAGGCGTCATTCTTGAAACCGACGAGCAGGACGTTCTCCGGCGAACCGGCCATGAGATAGAGATTCTCCCACCGATCGGTCGGCGTGCGCATCTCGCGCTTGACGCGCTCGCGAATAGCCGGATTCTTCAATCGCTCGATCCAAGCGCGATGCCCTCCCTCCTGGACCCAAGGAGGCATCGCGGCGTTCAATCCGGTCGCCCCCGCCGTGTAGGGATACATATTGGCCGTGATGCGCAAGCCTTCGGCGCGCGCGGCTTCGATGCGGCGGATTGCCTCTTCGAGCTTCGGCCAATTGGCGCGCCCCGCCGCTTTCAGGTGATAGATCTCCGCGGGGATCTTCGCCTCGCGCGCGATGCGAATCAGTTCGTCAATGGCTTCGAGCAACCGATTCCCCTCGCTCCGAATGTGGGAGATGTACATGCCGCCATACTCAGCGGCCACTTTGCAAAGCTCGATCAACTCGTCCGTGCTCGCATAGAATGCGGGCGCGTAGATGAGCGAGGAACCCACGCCGAGCGCCCCCTCCTCCATCGCTTGACGAACGAGCTGCCGCATGCGTTCCAACTCTTCTGGTGTCGGCGCCCGATTCTCATATCCGAGGACATGAATGCGGATGGTCGTTGCGCCCACAAACGACGCGACATTCGTGGAGACGCCACGCCGCACGAGATACTCGAGATATTCCCCGAGGGTGGTCCACGGGATGTCGTATTTGATGTCGCCCTGTCGTTCCAACATCTCTCGCTTCATCCGCTCATTCAGAGGCCCCATGGACCATCCTTCGCCGAAGACCTCCAGCGTCACTCCCTGTCGGATGTCGCTCTGCGAGCGACCGTCGGCGATGAGCGATTCGGTCGCCCAACTCAGCATGTTGATGAAGCCGGGAGCGACCGCTAATCCCGCGGCGTTGATCTCGATGCGCCCGCGCGCATTCCCCAACGCTCCGATGGCGGCGATTGTGTCGCCTCGAATGGCGACATCTCCAACGAAAGGTGGCGAGCCGCTGCCGTCGTAAATCGTCCCCCCACGGATCACCACGTCATATTCCGCGCGCGGCGAACACGACCACACGAGCATCGCACTCACGAGGATGATCCCCCACGGTTGTCTCATCCCCCTTCCCTCCGCTTCCGATGATGCGAGCGTTCAATGATAAAGCGAGCCCTTCGGCTTGACAACATATGCGTCATGGGGAAACTTGCCTCCTGGAGGCGAGAGGATGACGGCGGCGTCACTCGCACACGAATGGCTCAGGCTGAGTGAGCGCTTGAGGAGCGCGCATGCGCGCGCAATGGCCGAATTGGAAGGGTGTTGGCGAGACCTCAACGATCTCCTCGAACGCCAACTTCATGAGAGCGACGAGCTGGCGGCGTCTCGCGATGAGCCTCGCGATCTCCAAGCGTGGAGCGACGAGCGCAGAGAGATCGCGCGAAAACTCCTCCACGAACCATGTTCGCAGTGGGAGCAGATGGGACCGGCGCAGCGAGCCATGATGGCCATCGAGAGATACGAGCGCGAGGTGGAAGACGCTATCGCGGCCTTGCCCGAAGCGATCTCCCCCACGACGGCAGAGGTCCTCAGCGTGTTGCAGGCCGGAGGACGGCAGAGGTGGTGGCAGCGACTCATGGCGTTCAGGCGCTCGCAACGCCCATGGCCGCTGAGGGCCATCGTCGCGGATGAGCTTCGAAGACAGCGGCTCCGACGGCTAGATCTCGAAGGGCGATACTTCCTGCTGCTCGCCGAGATCGCGCGCGCTTTGAGAGAACCGTGGGAGACGATGCGCGCAGCCATTGATGGAGCGGCCGCGGGCCATCCCCCGACGAGCCACGAGGTGAAAATGCGGCTCCAACGGACACGGAACGCTCATCAGGAGCGGATCGGTCGGGGACGAACGGTCCTCTCAACATGGCGAGCGTGGGACGAGACGCTATCGCTCCGGCTCACGAAACGGCTTGTCCGCGAGGCGATCTGGCATCGGCGGCGAAGATCGGCGGATACGGACGACCCGGGGGTCGCTCATCGAACATACTGGGCTGCTCAGATAAGGGCGGCGGAGATGGAGATCCGATTGGAGCGCAACTTGGAACGCGCGGAAGATCGGCTCCTGAAGCTCCTTCAAAAGGTGCTGGAGAGCCTGGTCGCCGAGCATGCTGGCCTGAGGGCGGAACTCGACGAGGCGATCGGTTGGCTCAACCAACGGATCGGGCGAAGAGTGGGAGGCGACTTCCCATCTCCGCGGACGGACGTCATCCCGGCAGCTCATCGCTTGTCCGAGCTTGACGCCGAACTGAGCGCGGAGCTGAGGACGCTCCCCTCCTCGTATGAGATCTGGGCCTCCTTCTCTCCTTCGCCGCGTCGGCGTCCCCGAGTGAAGCGACTTCGCCCGCGCGACATCTTCCATCAAGCTCTCCAACGGCGAGGGTGGCGTGAGATCGGGATCGTCCTCCGGGATGTGGAGGCGAAGCACCGCGACCTCATCCAGCAACTCGAGCGAGCGCAAGAGGTGGTGCGCTTCGGATTAGAAGTGGCCGACTCCGCGCTTGCCGAGGATGCGCCGGTCGTCCGGGATGCGCTTCAGAACGCGTTATCGTTGCTTGAGTACCGGCGCCGTCAGCGATCGGATGAGCATGCCGCAGCGAGCGTTCGACTAATGCGAACGCTGGCTGCGGTGTTCCTCGAAGCTCGGACGCTTCTGACCCATCATCGGCTCGGCGTTTTGGCCTATCTCGCGCAGCAAGGACTCCGTCGAGCTATCGTCCTCATCGGCCGCAGCGGCTTTGCCGCTCTCGAGCGATCGCTCCGTCGCTTGATGAACGCGCTCGAGCAACTCATCATGCTGTTCTTGATCGCCATCGGATGGAAGCTCGCTCCTTCGAAGGGGCGAATCGAGGTCGTCACCCGGCCTTTCTTGCCCGAGGAATTCACCTTGGATCTGGAGGCCAGGGACCTCCCCGCACTCTACCGCCACCTCTTTCGACTCGAGCCGGTGCAGGATCCGAAATTCCTCGTCGGACGCGAACGAGAACTGGCGGCCATCGCCGAAGCACGAGCGCTCTGGGAAGCGGGCCGGCCCGTGGCCATCCTCGTCGTCGGCGAGCGCGGAAGTGGGAAAACGAGCTTGATCAATGGCGCCATCAGGCGATCGCTCGCGGGTCTGGAGATCGTTCGAGGGGAATTTCGCGACCGACTCGTGGCGGAGTCACAGATGCGTGAGTTCCTCGCCCGATTGGTCGGCGCTGACGAGGTCTCGCGGCTAGAAGAATCTCTGGCGGCGCCGCGGCGCGCGGTGATCGTGGAAGAGCTGGAACGCACGTTCTTACGACAGGTCGGATATTATGGCGCGATCCGAGGTTTACAACGTGTGATCGCCGCCACATGTTCATCCACATTGTGGATCCTCACGCTCAATGAAATGGCCTTCCGGTTCCTCGACGCCGCCGTCAATTTGGGGGCCAGCTTCTCCCATCGTCTCAATATCCGCACGGCCAGCCAAGAGGATCTCCGCCAGGCAATTCTACGGCGCCATAACCTCTCGGGCTTACGCTTGCAATTCCCCCCGCCTCCTCGACCGCACACCTTCGCGGATCGGTTCAAGGCCTTCGTTCGAGGTCCGATAGACCCCGAGAGATTTTTCTTCGAGGCCCTGACTCGCGAGTCCGCTGGCGTTTATCGAACGGCCTTAGAGCTATGGCTGGGGCACATCGAGGCGATCGAAGCGGGAGTGCTCTATCTGAAGCCCATTATGACTCCTGATCTCTCTTCAGTGATCGACGATTTGGATCTGGACGACCTGTTCACGCTGGTGGCCATCCTCCAACATGGCAGTCTCACGCCCGAAGAACATGCCCTTGTGTTCCAGAAAAGCGTCCCCGCCAGCCGCGCGCAGCTCGATGAGCTATTGGCTCGAGAGATCATCGAACCGGATCCGGGCCGACCGGGATTCCGCGTGCGCCCGGAAGCTTCGCGCGTGGTCCGAGAGGCGCTTTACCGCCGCAATCTCTTATGAAGGGAGGCTGACCATGTGGCATCCGCTCCTCATGTCGCTCGGATTTCAAACCCCACCGGGGACTCCTCTCGAGGTCTTGACCAGGATCTCCCTCACGAGCTTCCTTCACGCCCTCTTGGTCATCATCGCGGCATACGTCCTGATTCGCACGAGCACCAGCGCGCTGAACGCTCTCGCCCGCAAGGCTCCCCGCGCGCGCTTCTTCTTCTTGCTGCTGGCTCCTTTGATTCGATTCGCGCTCTGGCTAGGAAGTGGTGTGATCCTCCTGATGATCTTCGCCCCATCACGGGATACGCTGTTCGCCGTGCTCGCTTCGGTGGGCATCGCTCTGGGGCTCGGCGCACAGGATCTGATTAAGAACGTCTTCGGTGGGCTCGTCATCCTCGTGGATCGCCCGTATCAGGTGGGAGATCGGGTGCGGATCGGCGACGCCTATGGGGAGATCGATCACATTGGACTCCGGAGCACGAAATTGACGACGCCCGATGACACTCGCGTGACCATCCCCAACAGCGAAATCTTGAACAACATGGTATGGAACGCGAACTCAGGTGTGCCCTCATGCCAGGTGGTGACCGATCTCTATCTCCCCATAGATACCGACCCCATCCAAGCGATGGAGATCGGCTACGAAGCCGCCTACAGTTCCCCCTACACGTTGCTGACGAAACCCGTCGTGGTTCGACTCCGAGACGCTTTCGCCAATGGTCCGTATCTGATCCTTCGCGTGAAAGCCTACGTCTATGACCATCGCCACGAACCGGCGCTCCAAACGGACATCACGCAGCGCGCGAAGGCGGAGTTCCTGCGGCGAGGATTGCTCACGTCATGGAGCCGTGAAGCCCAGGGTCTTCCGATCACGGCTTTCAATGCCGGAACCCACGCTCCACATCCTCCCGCCACCGGATGAGTGAGCTGGGCGTTCTCTAGGATCCTCGACAGGAGAATGAAAAGCGACCGGACGTTCATGGTTTGATCGGCATGCTCTTTCCACGCCATCGCCGGGAGCGGGAATTCTCCCACATGGTGGTGATTTTGCGCATCGCGGCTCCGAGATGGAGGGATGGCCCCGGCCGCCTCCGATGAAGGAGCGCGGCATCAACGAATTACCAGACTTCCGGAGCCCCCATCTCCAAGACGAAGACGGAGACGGGCGGTATAGCACTTGCTTGAGAGAAGAATGGAGGGAGGAGATGAGCGTCGAGAGCCTTGAGGATCGCGGGCGAGTGGAAATTGTCGAGGACCTCTGCAAAGGATGCGGCCTCTGTGTGATCGCCTGTCCGGTGCAGGTCCTCGTGATGGCGGAATATTTGAACAGCTACGGGTATCACCCGGCGCGCTATGTGGGACGTGGATGCACCGGATGCGGCGTATGTTACTATGCTTGTCCGGAGCCTGCCGCAATCACCGTGTATCTTCGGGAAGCGGCGACAGCTCGGGCATGAGGAGGGAAGCAATGGCACGTATCCTCATGAAAGGGAATGAAGCGGCGGTCATTGGGGCGATCCTCGCCGGATGCCGATCCTTCTACGGCTATCCGATCACGCCGGCGAGCGAGATCGCCGAAGCGGCCGCCCGATATCTCCCCCTGGTCGGAGGGACGTTCCTCCAAGCCGAGAGTGAAATCGCCGCGATCAACATGGTCTACGGAGCAGCAGCGGCAGGAGAGCGCACGATGACGGCCTCCTCGGGGCCTGGATTGAGCCTCATGCAAGAGGGCATCTCGTATTTGGCCGGAGCGGAATTGCCTGCTGTCATCGTGGACATCATGCGGGGGGGGCCAGGACTTGGGAACATCGCGCCCGAGCAGAGCGATTATCATCAGATCGTCAAAGGGGGAGGGCATGGCAACTACCGCACGATCGTGCTCGCGCCGAATTCGGTTCAGGAGATGTGCGATCTGACCATGCTGGCCTTTGAGCTGGCCGATCGCTATCGGAATCCCGTCATCATCCTCACCGATGGCTTCATCGGCCAGATGATGGAACCCGTCGAGCTGCCGCGGACGCTCGCCCTGCCGATTGAGAAACCTTGGGCCGTCCAGGGGACGGCCGAGACGCGCCAGAATCTGATCACGTCCATCCACTTGAGTCCCGAAGAGTTGGAGGCGCACGTTCGACGGCTCGAAGAGAAATACGCGCACGTAGCGCGTCACGTCGTGATGTATGAGAAGCACCGCGTCGAGGATGCGGAGATCATCACGATCGGCTACGGCATCATCTCGCGCGTCCTCAAGGCGGCCGTGGAACAAGCGCGCGCAGAGGGCCTCAAGGTCGGGCTCTTCCGCCCCATCACGCTCTGGCCTTTCCCCGCGCGAGAGATCTCGGTCATGGCCGATTGGGCGCGCTGCTTTTTGGTCGTCGAGCTGAGCCACGGACAGCTCGTGGAAGATGTGCGCCTCGCCGTTAATGGCGAACGGCCTGTGAAGCTCTACACGCGATTCGGAGGGATCGTTCCAACGGCTGAGGAGCTGTTGGAGCAAATTCGCAAAGTGAGCGAGGAAGACGATGTACGTACGAGCCTACGGGAAGCCGAAGAGTATCTATGGGGTGTTTGAGCGCAAGCCCGGCGATCCGCGAACGACCCACTATTGTCCGGGATGCGGTCACGGGAACGTGCACAAGTATATCGCTGAAGCGATTGATGATTTCGGGATTCAGGATCGCACGATCCTGGTCAGCCCCGTCGGATGTTCCGTTTTCGCCTATTACTACTTCGATGTGGGCAATGTTCAGGCCGCGCACGGACGGGCTCCCGCCGTTGCGACGGCCATTAAGCGCGCGCGGCCAGAGAGCATCGTCATCAGCTATCAAGGCGATGGGGATCTGGCGGCCATTGGCGGGAACGAGATCCTCCATGCGGCGAATCGTGGGGAGAACATCACGGCCTTCTTCATCAACAACGCCATTTACGGCATGACCGGGGGACAAATGGCGCCGACGACGCTCCCCGGACAGGTCACGACGACGACACCGATGGGGCGCGCGCCTGAACGCGAAGGTTTTCCCTTGCGGGTGAGCGAACTGTTGGCCAGTTTGGAGGGACCGACCTATATCGAGCGCGTCGCCCTTTTCGATAATAAATCGCGCATGCGCGCGCGCAAGGCGATCCGCAAGGCGATTCAGGTGCAGCTCGAAGGGCGTGGCTTCTCGCTCGTTGAGATCCTCTCGCCCTGTCCGACGGGATGGGGGATGACGCCTGCTCAAGCCTGCGAATGGATCCAGAAGGAGATGCTCCGGTACTTCCCCTTGGGGGTCTTCAAAGACGTCTCGGCCACACGACCGCCCATTGGCACCTCAGCCGCACGCGCTCCCATGCCCGCACTTGCGGCGGCGTCCCCGGAAGATATTCTCGCGAGACTCGGCTTGAAGGGAGTGGAAGCAGCGCCTTCGATGCACGAGGTCGAGATTCCGGCACGATATCGGAATCCGCGCGTCAAAGTCGCCGGCTTCGGCGGGCAAGGCGTGCTCTTCCTGGGGCGCTTGCTCGCCGAAGCGGGCATGCGGCAAGGGTATCACGTCTCCTGGCTTCCCTCCTATGGCCCGGAGATGCGCGGGGGGACGGCCCATTGCCACGTCACGATTTCAACGGAGCCGATCGCCTCGCCTTTGGTCTCGCGGCCAAGCGTGCTCATCGCCATGAACCGGCCCTCGCTTGAACGTTTCGAGCCGGAGGTCATCCCGAGCGGCTTGATCCTCTATGATTCCTCGCTCATCCCCGTGCGGCCGCGACGAGCTGACGTGGAGACCCTCCCGGTGCCGGCGACGCAAATCGCCGATCACCTTGGCAGCGTGAAGGCTGCGAACATGGTGGCGCTCGGCGCCTACCTAGGGCTCACGAGGGTGCTCCCGATCGAGGTCGTGATCGCCGCGTTGGAGCAGATGGTCGAGAGCCACCCGCTTGTGGAGCTGAATGTGAAGAGCCTGCGAGCAGGCCTGGAGTATGTGAGCGCGCGATGAGCGGGAGCGCGGCCCTCACGGCGAAGTCGGAGCTACCACGCGCCCTCAGAAAGGAGGGACCTATGGCGCGTATCCTGCTCATTGACGATGAGCCGAACGTCCGGCTACTTTATGCGACGGTGTTGAACGAAAACGGGCATCAAGTGCGGGAAGCATCGTCTGGGAACGAGGCCATGCGATGTTTGGAACAAGAGCCTGTGGATCTCGTCGTCCTCGACATTAAGCTCGGCAAGGAGAACGGACTCGAACTGCTTCAAGAGATCGTGCATCGGCATCCGCGCGTGCCCGTGATTTTGCTAACGGCGTACACGTCCTTTCAAGACGATTACACCTGCTGGTTGGCCACGCGCTATATTGTGAAGGAGACGGATGTGACGACCTTCCTTCGTGAAGTCGAGCGAGTCCTCAACGCGACTCGCCTCACAGCGTCCTAAAGGGAGGCGACGATGAAAGGCCGACGAGAAGACTTGATTCGCTTACTCGAAGCCGAGCTGGATATCCTCGAAGGTGGGGGATATGGGCGCTCGGTACGCGAACCATGGAAGCCGCGACCGATGTTCCAGCATTCGGTCGTTTGCATCAACCACTGGTTCGTCCCCGACCATCCTCCGGAATGCCACGAGGGATGCGTCCTCTTGGATTTCGTCCCGGAGGAGCACCGCCAAGAGCATCTCCCCTGCCACTTCATCCCATTGAATGAGGCGGGGGAGACGGTCGCTTCGCTCGAACGAACGGGGGATGAAGAGCGGCTGCAGGAGGCGGTGAAACGCTGGCTTCGAGCGACGATCCAACGCCTCAAAGAGACACCTCCTGAAGAGTCGGAGAAGGAAGAGGAGGTCTCCTATTAACCGACGGTGCTTCGCGACACCGCGACGAGGCCAGAAACTCTCAGCCGAGGAGGGCCACAATGAAGAAGAGACTCGTCGGGGCATTCATGTTCGGCGCGTTACTGCTCTTCGCCATCTTGATCGGAAACGATCGGCCGACGGACGCTCAAGTTGCTGTGAGCACCGGAGTGCAGATTCAGATCCTGAGCGCCACGGTCTCTCCGGAACGACGAGTGGTCGTGACCTTCCGGTTGACCGATGATCGCGGCCAGCCTCTGGATCGGACCGGCGTGCGAACCGAAGGCCGAGTGGAGATCAACGTGATCCTCGCTCGCATCAACCGAGGAGATCGGCAATATACGGCTTACACGACGCGCTCGCAGACGGGGGCCGTGCTTGGAACCGTGTCGCAGGCGTGGGTGGACACCGGCGGGACGTTCTCGGATTCCCCGGATGGGACCGTCGTCTACACGTCGGGGACAGTCCTGCCAGCGACCTATGATCCGACGGTCACGCACACGGTGGGGATCTCGGCCGTGCGCGATCTCACGGCGACCTTGGGGAAGCGATTCGTGGCCAACGCGACCTTCGATTTCATTCCGGCCGGCGGCCGAGTCTCGACGGTCCGGGATGTGGTGACCACAGCAGCTTGTAATCAGTGCCACGATCAACTGCAAGCGCACGGGGGACGCTACGTGACCGTTAAAACGTGCGTCCTCTGCCATCAACCGCAGACAGTAGACCCGGACACGGGGAACACGACAGATTTCGAGGTCATGATCCACAAGATCCACCGCGGGCGCGATCTGCCGAGCGTGCGCGCAGGAAGGCCCTACCGGATCATCGGCTTCATGGGACGAGTCTATGATTTCTCCACGGTCGGATTCCCTCAAGACATTCGCAATTGCACGACATGCCATGCCGCCGGAGCGACGCAAGCCGATAGTTATCTCACGCAACTCTCGCGAGCGACCTGTGGGTCTTGCCACGACAACGTGAACTTCGCCACGGGAGAGAACCATGCCGGCATCATCCAACGCGACGACACGCGCTGCGGCCGCTGCCACCTCCCCACATCGGGCGAGGAGTTCGATCTCTCGGTAGCAGGCGCGCACGCGATCCCCTTTAAGTCTCGGCAGCTCCCGGGCGTCGTTTTCGAGATCACGGGCGTGACGGACACGGCACCGGGGCGCGCGCCGACCGTGCTCTTCAAGATTCGGGACCGCTCGGGTCGCCCCATCGCTCCGAGCGCGATGACGCGTCTGGCGCTCGTGCTCGGCGGGCCCACGACCGACTATGCATGGTGGGTGAGCGAGGATGCGCGCGGCGCCATCGGACCGGATCCCGAAGGGAATTACCGCTATACGTTCCGCACCCCTCTTCCGGCCGATGCGCGAGGGACTTACGTCGTGGGCATCGAGGGGTACCGGAACATCACGCTCAATCCGGGTCCGGCGGCTCCGGGGGATCCCGCGAACACGGTGCGCGATGCCGGAGATAACGTCGTCAGGTACTTCGCCGTCACTGACGCGCGGCCGATCGCACGGCGGCAGATCGTGGATCTGCGCAGTTGTCTGAAGTGCCACGATTCGCTTCGTACGCACGGGGACAATCGCAACAACAACATCGAGCACTGCGTCATCTGTCACAATCCGACCAGCACCGATGAGGTGCGGCGGCCCGCCGATCGAATGCCGCCCGAGAGCATTGATTTCAAGCTCCTCATCCACAAGATCCATCGAGGCGTGCAGTTGGAGCGCGAGTACACGGTTTACAATTTCGCGCGGCAGCCCGTCCCCTACAACGAAGTGCGCTTCCCGGCGAGCTTGAAGAATTGCCAGCTCTGCCACACGCCGGGAACGTATCTGTTGCCAGTGCGCGCCACGCGCGCGACGGTCACGCCGCGCGGTTTCCAGAACCCGACGCCGCCGACCTCGACCGCGTGTGTCTCCTGCCACGATAGTCTCTCGGCCGAAGCGCACGCGTTCATCAACACGACGGGATCAGTCGAGACATGCAACGTGTGCCACGGCGAAGGGAGGACCTTCGCCGTCTCGAAAGTCCATGCGCTTCTCGTCGGCGAGATTCGCTAGCGCACGCAAATGGACGAAAGGGTCCTTTCGTCGGGGTGCCCGGGAGGTCGTGGTTCTTCCTCCATGGCCGGGGAGTGAGACGGTGCTATAATGTCACGGGGGCGAGAATCAGGATAAGGAGGAGAGGATTGATGAAGCGAATCACGCACGGGATGCTGGCATTGCTCGTAGCAACGGGGGTTGCCCTTCCCTTGTGGGCGCAAGGGAAGGGAGATCCTAAGGTCGGGAAAGAGCTGCACATCAAACACTGCCAACGCTGCCATGGCGAGCAGGGAAAAGGTGATGGTCCCGCTATGAAGGCGGTCAGGACGGTGAAGCTCACGGACTGGACGAATCCGACAGCAATGGCCAAATACAGCGATCAGGACCTCTATAAGATCACGGCGGAAGGCGGAGCCGCGCTGGGGAAGTCCAAGCTCATGCCCGGGTATAAGGACAAGCTGAAGGAGAAGGAGATTTGGGACCTGGTCGCCTTCATCCGCTCGCTGGCGAAGAAGTGAGCCGCTGCTGAGGGGTTTCCGCACGCGTTCGCTCGACATGCGGAAGCCCCTCGCGACGCCTGCGACGCTGCGCTCTCTAGATGAGCGCAGCGATCCCTCCCACGATCCCGAAGGGGACTATGAGCAGAAAGAGGATCCCACGATTGAATCCCCTGCCCCATCGCCGCCCTTCCGGTCAACTCATGAACCCGCTTCGGCATATCGCACACCGCGTCGAGAGAAACTCTTCGGCGGGCTGAAGGAAAAGGCGATGGAGCGCATCATGCCGAGGATTCACGGCGTTGTCACGGGCGCGAGCTAAGTACCCTTCGCTCGACGGCAGAAAGTGGTGGATAACCGGCTCCATGTTCGGACGCAAGTGGCGGCAGCCACCGCCGCACGCCCAGACCGATGCCCACACGGGCAATGGCGAAGAGAACGAAGGCGAAGAAAAATCCCTCCGGGGTTCGCTTGAGGCGCTCATTCCTTTCACGCATGGCGTCTTTCCTCGCGCTCACTACTCGAACCGATTTGCGATTGGTCCATCGCCGTCGCGGCGACATCTACCTCGCCCTCGGCGGCGAAGACTGTGACCAAAGTCACAGCGGCGCTTCCTCACAGGAGGCCTGCGCCCATCCTAAAATCCTCGCACGCACACCGCACAACTGAGCGGGACCTGTGCGATCTCGCCCGCAATATAGGGTTTGGCAAACGACATCCCAGGCGGGCGATGGACGTCCTCTCGAAGACCAAAGAGCCTTGAGAGAGCGGGTGCCTGGCTGCACGGGCGAAGCTCTCGAAGTCCACTGCCGATCTCCAATATCGGGGAATCAGCCCCTTCATCGGGTGAAATTCCCTGCCATTGTCGCGAGAACGAGCTTCGAAGGGAGCGCTCGATTCACGCTGCAGCATTCTCGTCTCGGGAGTCCCCAAGCTCCCGAACCGGCGCTTCTTTTCCATACCCTGAGTGAGAAGGCCCGCTTCGGGTGTAATCCCCCACTCGGCATCGGTTATACTTGTGTTGGTCAACTCGATCATCTTGCGAGGAATAGGTCGGATTTCGGCGAGATAATCGAGGACGGCACGCGGCTTGCATACGCGATGTGAGCTCGATGACGAGAAGAACGGGGCAGATGAGGAAACCTCGTTGGCGCGAATGCGCGCGCGGTTCGTTCATTCTCGTTCTCTTGCTTGTTCTCTTGGCCCTCAGCTGGCCGACGTACGCGCAAACGTCCCGCCGCGCACCGGCTCCGCGGCCGAGCTCGGCCGAATGCTTGGCCTGTCACAATGATCCGAATCTGAGCAAGTCGGTGAACGGCCAGACCGTGAGCGTTCACGTCAGCGAGCGCGCGTTCAAGGCGTCGGTCCATGGCGCTTTCGAATGCGTGGATTGTCATACGGATGTTCGGGACTATCCGCATGAGCCGCCGCCGCAGAAAGTCTCCTGCGCCACTTGCCACCCGGACGCCGAAGCCGCCTATGCGGAGAGCCTGCACGCCAAGGCCACGCGAGATGGACGCGCGCGAGGGGCGAGCTGCACCGACTGTCACGGCAATGCGCACACGATTTTACCTTCGCGCGACCAACGATCGAAGACGCATCGTACGAATATCCCTCAAACCTGCGGGGCTTGTCACGGCGTGCAGTTCGTCGTGGAGCCTGCGGGGATCACCACGCAGCCGTTCTTCGCCTATCAGCAGAGCGTTCACGGGCGAGCGGTCGCGGCCGGATCCACGCGCGCGGCGGTGTGCACCGATTGCCACCACAGCCACGACGTGCGTTCGGGAGCAGATCCGAAGTCGCCTATCTTCAAATTCAATGTGCCAGGGACCTGCGGCCAATGCCATGCGAGCATCCGCGACGAGTTCATGGAGAGCATCCATGGCCAGGCCATTCGCCGAGGGAATTGGCAATCGCCCGTATGTACGGATTGCCACGGCATTCACCTGATCAAGCCGCATATTGATCCGACCTCCCCGGTCGCGCAACAAGCACTCGCGCGCACGACGTGCGGACAATGCCACGAAGGCGTTCGCCTGACGCAGGAATTCGGTGTGCCGGGTGGACGAGTGAGCACCTATCTGGACAGCTATCACGGACGCGCCTCGCGACTCGGCTCCACGGTCGTCGCCAACTGCGCCAGTTGCCATGGCGTCCATAACATCCTTCCCTCCTCCGATCCGCGCTCCATGGTGCACAAAGCCAATCTCGTGCGCACCTGCGGGCAATGTCATCCGGGGGCCAGCGAGAATTTCGCGCGCGTGAAGATTCATGCGGAAGTCCCCGTCTCCGAAGACATCGGGAGCATTGCCAAACAATGGGTGCGACGTCTCTACCTGTGGCTCATCGCCATCACCATCGGTTTGATGGTGTTGCACAATGGGGCGATGTGGCGAAAGAAAGCCCTAGCGCGGCGCGCGCTCGAGGACCGTTCGATCATTCGCCTGACGTCGCGACAACGATGGCAACACCTGCTCCTTCTGACGAGCTTCTTCACGCTCGTGCTCACGGGCTTCGCGTTGAAGTATCCGGATTCTTGGTTAGCGTGGCTGCTCGGTTCCAGCGAAGCCTTCCGTCGAATCGCCCATCGAGTGGCCGGTGTGGTGTTGCTCGGCGTTGGAGCCTACCACCTCGTCTACATTATAGCGACACCCGAAGGCCGACAGGTTTGGCGCGACATGCGCCCGGGGCGGAAGGACCTCGCCGATCTCATTCAAAACATGCGCTACTATTTCGGTCTAAGCCCCAACCGTCCGCTGTTCGATCGGTGCAGCTACATCGAGAAGTTCGAGTACTGGGCGCTCGTCTGGGGAACGATCATCATGGGCGTGACGGGATTGATGGTGTGGTTCAAGGCGCAGACGACGCGATGGCTTCCGGGATGGGTCGTGGACGTCGCCCTCGCGATCCACTTCTACGAGGCCGTGCTGGCGACGCTTGCCATCTTCATCTGGCACCTCTATCACGTCATCTTCGATCCGGATGTCTATCCCATGAACTGGGCATGGCTCGACGGGCGCGTCTCGGCTCGATGGTATCAGCATGAGCATCCGCTGGATTACGCGCGCCTTGCGACGGCCAGCCCGGCGGAAAACGTCGAGGCTGCTCCCCGTGATGTGGCTCCGGAAGGCGCGGCAGTCTCTGCCCACCCCCTCGCTCCTTCGGAAGACTTGGTGGAGGCTTCGGCAGAGGTCACGGGGAATCCGCATAGGGATCCCCCCGCTTCGGGAGAGGAAGCAAGATGATCGGTGGGATGATCAAACGTTTGAAACTATGGTTCTGGGACCTGATGCGCTTGGTGGGCCGAAACTGGATCACGGCTTTGGGAGGAACCCTCACGACCATTAGCGCCCTGCTCATCCTCGCGTTCATGATCCTCGGCCTGCTCGGCTTCTATGACACGCCGTACATCGGGATCATGGCGTTCCTCGTTCTGCCGGGAGTGTTCGTCTTCGGGCTCCTTCTGATCCCCGTTGGTCTGTATTGGGAGCGAAAGCGGATGCTCAAGCGCGGTGCTTCGACGAATCCAACTTCGCACGATCCCTATCCGTGCATTGATTTCAACCGCGCCTCGGTACGACGCACGGCCGGGATCGTGAGCATCCTCACGGTCGTCAATCTGTTCATCATCTCCCTGACGACGTACAAGGGCGTGACCTACATGGATTCGGTCGAATTCTGCGGCACCGTGTGCCACACCGTCATGGAACCGGAATATACGGCCTATCTCGGCTCGCCGCACTCCCGCGTGAAATGCGTCGAGTGCCACATCGGTCCCGGCGCCCCGTGGTTCGTGCGCTCGAAGCTCTCGGGCGTAGGACAGGTCTTCGCGACGGCGCTCAACACGTACTCGCGCCCGATTCCGACGCCGGTCGAAAACCTCCGTCCGTCGCGCGACACGTGCGAGCAATGCCACTGGCCGGAGAAATTCACCGGAGATCGGGTTAAGATCATCACGCGCTTCGCCGAAGATGAAGCGAACACGCCACTCAAGACCGTCCTCCTCATGCATATCGGCGGCGGCACGTCCGGCTACGGCGGCATCCATAGCTGGCACATCGCGCCGAACCGACAGACGATCTACATCGCCGCCGACAAGCAGCGACAGATCATCCCCTGGATTCAAGTGCGCGAGGCCGACGGACGCGTCACGGAATTCGTCGCCCAGGACGCGCAATTGACGCCTGAGCAACTGGCTCGTGCCGAACGTCGCGTCATGGATTGCATTGACTGCCACAATCGCCCGACGCACATTTTCAAGCTCCCGGATCAAGCGATGGACGAAGCCTTGGCCGCCGGCCGCATTGATCGCACGCTCCCCTACATCAAGAAACTCGGCGTCGAAGTCCTGCGCGCAGCGGCCAACACGTCGGGGGATGCGGCCGAAGAGATCGCTCGGCGCGTCCGCGCATTCTACCAGGAGAAGTATCCCGACGTCTTCCGCTCCCGCCGCGAGGTGATCGAGGCCGCGATCCGCGAGCTGCATGCCATCTACCGCCGGAATGTCTTCCCCTCGATGAAGGTGACCTGGGGGACATATCCGGATCACATCGGACACACGCGGTTCCCTGGCTGCTTCCGCTGCCATGACGAGCAACACGTGAGCAAAGACGGGCGGACCATCAGCCAAAGCTGCGACCTCTGCCATACACTTCTGGCCATCGAAGAGCCGAATCCGCCGATCTTGCAGCAGCTCAACATTCGGGAGAACGTCAACGGTGTGAGGTGAGTGATGACGACGCGCGCCCACTCCCTTTCGCGCATGAGGCGGGACCTCGGACGCGTCCTCCTGCGCCCCAGCGTTCTCGCCGCCGTGCTCCTTGGACTGACACTTGGCTTCGTCCTCGGCACCGAACGAACGGTTCGATCGAAACCGGGAACAGCGCCTCCTGAGCGGACTGACGTTGGTGCGCGGTGGACGTCATTCCTCTCCTCGCAACAACCGGAGAGCCCCTATGCTGGGTCCGAAGCCTGCAAGATGTGCCACGAAGACCTCTATACGCATTTCACGCGAACGGCACACTTTCTGACCATCACCAGTCCGAAATATAAGGAGGCGGAGAAAGGGTGCGAAGCGTGTCACGGGCCAGGTCGAGAGCATATCGAAAGCGGGGGCGATGCGACGAAGATCTTCTCGTTCCGCGGGCGCTCCGTCTCCGAACAGAACGCGCGCTGCATCACCTGCCATGAGCGGCAAGAAGAGCGGCATAATTTCCGTCAATCCGAGCATGGCTTGAGCCAGGTCGCGTGCACCGATTGCCACTCCGCGCATTCGCCAGCTCTCCTGGAGGACCTCCTGACAAAGCGCTTGCCCGAGCTGTGCTACGAATGTCACGGCGAGGTCCGCCAGGACTTCACCAAACCTTTCCGTCATCGCGTCCACGAAGGGGGGATGAGCTGCACGACCTGTCACAATCCCCACGGCGGGTTCAACGTGGCGCAGGTGCGCGACGTCTTGGGCGGGACGGACACGATCTGCCTGAAATGCCACACGGATAAACAAGGGCCGTTCGTCTTCGAGCACGTGCCGGTGAAGCTCGAGGGGTGCATGAGCTGCCACGTCCCGCATGGCTCGAACAATCCGCGACTCCTCACGCGCCCGCGCGTAGACCAGCTCTGCCTGGAATGCCATACGCTCACGCCGGGGATTTTGGGATCAGAACCGACCGCCTTTCACGACATTCGGCAACCGCGCTTTCAGAATTGCACGACGTGTCACGTGAAGGTTCACGGCTCCAACGTCAATCGCTTCTTCTTCCAATAGGAGGGGGAGATATGCGCGTTCCCAATGGCGAGGCCGATTCCGGCATTGCGCTTTCGGCATCCCGATTCACACCTCGCGCGAGGAGATGGGCCGTTCTCGCTCTGCTCATCAGCCTCTTCGGGCTGACGGCTGGAGAATCGCGTGCCCAGGAGAGCGCTGCCCAACCGGCGCAAGAAGGCCTCCGCCTGGGACGAATGATCGCGCAGAGCGAATTGGAATTCGGATGGCGCCAACTCTTCCTCGGAGGAAATCGCGATCTCTATCGCAGCCAGATCAACCTGGGTGAAGGAGCGCGCTTGCTCGGTCTCTCCTTCACCTCCCGATATCCGGAGAACACGGGATCGCTCTTCGATCTGCTCACCTACACGATGACGAGCTGGGGCGGCGATCCGTATAACGTCGCGAGCCTGCGCGTGGAGAAACGCGGCCTCTACCGTTTTGACTTCGGCTACAGCCGAATCGTGTACTACAACTTCCTGCCGACGTTCGCCAATCCTCTTCTGGGACGTGGAGAGCAACTCGGCCAGCACAGCATGAACACCGCTCGCCGCCGATCGGAATATCGCCTGACGCTCTTCCCCGATGCCGATTTCCGCATCCGTCTCGAATACGAGCGTAACGCGCAATTCGGCTCTGCGTTCACCACTTTCCCCACCGACTTGGATGAATTCGTGCTTCTGGATCCACCGCGCACGACGACGGACGATTATCGCGTGGGAGTGGATTTCCGTCTCGGGCGCCTGCACTTCACGGTGGAGCAAGGCTTTCGCGCGTTCAAAGACGATATTCACACGACTCAGCCCGAAGGGACGATCAATTTGGGGAATAGTCGGAATCCGGCCAATCCGACTTCGACCAACCCCCAACAGATCTTCCTGCAGACGTTCGCGCGCGACAGCGGGATTCGCGGCTTCGTGCCGACGACGCGCTTAGGGCTGCATGGGCATCTGCATCGCACGCTGCTGCTGAGCGGACGCTTCGCTTACAGCGACGCCAGCGTGGACTTCACGCGTCAGGAGCGGGCGACCGGCAATCTCTTCGACCTCTCCGTCCTTCGATACGTCACGGCGCAGACTTCGACGAGCCTCGCGCACGCTTCGCGTCCTAATGCTCTCGCCGACGCCAGCGTGAATTATCGTCCGCATCGGCGCCTCACCTTCACCAACACCGCGCGATTTCAGCATTTCACGATCGCCGGAGATGTGCGCACGCGCACGGAGCAACAGCTCGGCTCGAACCTGCGCGGCGCCCTTCCTTCGCCTCTCACGCGCTCGGTCGCGGAATGGTTCGGCGCGCGCACATCTGTGGATTCGTTCTCCAATTACGTCGAAGGCGCTGTGGAACTCACTCCGCGCATCGTCCTTCGCGCCGGCCATCGCTTCGCCCATCGGCGGGTTTCGTTTCACCGACCGGAAGCGGACGAGCGCGAGGAATCGGAGTTGAACGCGCATGCCGTCCTCGGTGGGCTCAGCCTCCGCGTGAGTCCCGCTTTTCGCCTCTTCACCCAAATCGAACGCGGCTCGAGCGACAACGTCTTCACCCGTGTGGCTCCACGTCGCCTCACGCGGCTTCGCACCCGTGCTCAATACCGCCCCCTCTCCTCGCTCACGTTCAGCCTCCAGCTTCTGGTGACCGACGCGCGCAATCCCAATCCGCTCGTGGATAACGTGCACCGAAATCGCGGCTTGACGCTCACGACCCTGTGGACGCCCAATGAACGCTTCGCCCTCTCACTCACCTACACGCGCGCGGATATCACGTCGGCGATCCTCGTCTTGCATCCGCGCTTGCGAACGATCGAATCCTCGCAATATGTGGCGAACGATAATTTCGTGGACGGCGACCTCATGGTCTCCCCGCTTCGCAATCTTCGGCTGGCCCTCGGGTATTCCATCGTGAATGCGCAAGGGACGCTCCCCCTCAACTTCCATCAGCCGCGGGGGATGATCGCCTACACGTTCCCGAAGCGGTTCACCTGGAGCGTCGGCTGGCGTTGGTACGGATACAATCAGAAGGGATTCGCCCTGGAGGACTATCGCGCTCACACGCTGACCGGCAGCCTGAAGATCGCGTTTTGAGGCGAGATCAAGGTGAGACCCCGAGAAGGACACGAAGGGCATACGTTCATTTTGATCTCGCCGGATCCGAGCCCGTGCGAAGGTTCGAAGAAGGAACCGAAGGTGACGTGAGTAATGGGAGAGCCCTCTTTCGCGCGGTTGCTCGTGGCGACCCCCCTCGAAGCGATGCGGCCCATCACTGGCGGATAAAGGCTCTCAGCGCGTTTCCCACATCGCGGGAGATCGCGCGCTTCGGGGAACGATGGCCTCCGAGGGAGGCTATTTCTTCCCCTCCCTCGGCTCGATGTAGCTGCGCCGGTGTTGGACCTCCAAGCGATCGTTATCGGGCTTGCCGTCGCCGTCCACATCCACCAAGACTTGAATCCGGCGTCGTTTCCCCTCGCGGCGAGGATTCGTCGGCGTATATCCGAGCGTGTATTGCGTGCGCAACATGACGGAGATGGATTCGAGCACGGAAGGCAAGGCGCCTTGAAATCGGACGCTATAGAAGCGGCCGCCCGTGACCTCGGCGAATGTCTTCAACGTATTCTGGGCTTGCAAAAAGGTGAGGCGCGATTCCGGCGGCAGCCGATGTTCGAGCAGAATATACGCCAACTCGCCGATGCCGATGGCATAGATGGGGACGCCCGCGTTCTCCACGATCCTGCGCGCCTCGTCGTAATTGATCTTGCTGAAGGTGTCGATCCCAATAGCGACGAGCAGGACGGCGGTGCGTCCTTCGATCTCCTGCAAGCCCGTGTACTCGGCACCGTCCAACTCTCCCCCGCGCAGGACGAAGTTCAAAGCATCGAAGAGATTGCTCTCGCTGAAGGCCGGATAGTTCCGAATGAGCAGATAGATGGCCTCGCGCAAGCGCGCCGGACTGTCGGTGAAATCCGTCAAGACCGCAGGCCGAATATCGAAGGCGACGATGGCGATGTAGTCGCCCGGCTTGACGAAGCGTGTCACGAAGAGCCCAGCGGGATTGATCACTTCCTCGCGGAACCACTCGATCTGCCGACTGTACTCGAGCAGCATCACGAGCGTGATCGGGGACTCCTCGCCACTGAACGTGACGATCTCCTGTTTCACGCCGTCCTCCAAGACGGTAAAATTCCCCCTCTTCAACCCGGTGTATACGCGCCCGGTTTTCTTGTCGAAGACCACGACCGGCACGGAGACCAGATCGGCTTTGAGGCGAATCGGTTCGCCCTCAGCCTGTGCCTCTTTCTGCGGCTGAGGGGAAGGTTTCTGCTCTTCACCGGATTGCGGTGTCGAGCTCGTGGGCTTTTGTGCATCCTCAGCGGGCTTCTCCACTGAGGGCGCCTGCGGTCGCTCGCGCCGTGGAGGGCGCCGACCGGCTTGCTCGTCCACGGTCGCCATGCTCCGAGAGGGCACGGACAAGACGCTCACCAAGGTGAACCCGATGAGGACGATCAGCGAGAGTGCGAAAGAAGGCATCCCGCGCGATCGTCGGATGTCGCCGGACGGCGTCCCGATCCTTCGTCGTCGGTTCATCATGGGCTCCTCCGTCGCCATAATGCTATCACCCCCGTCTGGGCGCGACAAGCAATGAGAGCACGCTTGACTTCCGAACTCGGCCCATGCCACTATCGGGTGCTTCGAATGCACGCGAGGTTGCCTGAAGAGGAGTGCAAACCTTATGAAGGTGTTCGTCATCGGTTCGGGAGGACGCGAGCATGCGATCGCATGGGCCTTGGCTCGAAACACGAGCATCGGGGAGATCGTCGCGGCGCCGGGGAATGGAGGCCTCGCCGAAATCGCTCGCTGCGTGCGCGCTGATGTTGGGAATCCGCGTGAGTTGGCGGACGTCGCCGAGGCTGAGGGCGTCGCTCTGACATTCGTCGGACCGGAGCTGCCGCTTGTGAACGGCGTCGTGGATGAATTCTCGCGGCGTGGGCTCAAGATCATCGGTCCGGATGCGCGCGCGGCCAGATTGGAGGGGAGCAAGGCGTTCGCCAAGGAATTCATGGCGCGACATGGCATCCCGACCGCGCGTTTCACCGTGTGCGATTCGGTCGCCGAAGCTCGTCGCGCGATCGCTGCTCGGCGATTTGATTTCCCCGTCGTGATCAAAGCCGATGGACTGGCAGCGGGGAAGGGCGTGAGCCTCGCGCATACGCCTGAGGAAGCCGAGGCCACGATCGAGCGGCTCATGGTCGAGAAGGCGCTCGGAGCCGCGGGCGAGCGCATCGTTCTGGAAGAATGCCTGACCGGACGCGAATGCAGCTTCCTGCTCTTCACCGATGGAGAGTTCATCGTGCCGTTGCCTCCGGCACAGGATTACAAGCGCGCGCAGGACGGCGATCAGGGGTCGAACACAGGTGGCATGGGGGCGATCTCCACACCGCATCTTCTCGATGAAGCGATGCGCGAGCGCATCCTTCGGGAAATCGCCTGGCCGACGATTCGCGCGGCCGCGCGCGAAGGTTTCCCCTATCGGGGAGTGCTCTACATCGGCCTCATGCTGACGCCCGAGGGCCCGCGCGTGCTCGAATACAACGTCCGCTTGGGCGATCCCGAAGCGCAAGCGATCCTGCCGCGATTGGAGAACGATCTGCTGGAGATCGGCGAAGCGCTCGCCGCCGGCGAACTCTCTCGTGTTCCCCTCCGATGGCGCGAGGATTCGACGGTCTGTGTCGTCCTGGCCTCCGGCGGATACCCGGGGACCTATCAAACCGGCTATCCCATCCGAGGACTGGAAGAGGCACGACGCCTTCCGGAGGTCGTGATCTTCCACGCGGGGACGACGCGCATGCCCGACGGATCATTCCTCACGGCTGGCGGTCGCGTCCTCAACGTCGTCGCAGGCGGTCGCACCCTCGCGGAGGCACGCTCACGCGCTTACGCGGCCGCTTCGCTCATCACCTTCGAACGGATGCACTACCGACGCGACATCGGCGCGGAATGGACGCCGGCATGAGCCCCTCGCAGAATGAGCAGAGCGCGCCTCCGAACACATAGAAAGCGCCGAAATCGAGAAGGCCCGGTTCGACCGCCTATCGAACCGGGCCGCGAGACCCCTTCTCCCGATCCACGAGCTAGAAGTTGAGCGTCGCGCGCAGATTGATCGTGCGATTGCCGGTCGGTGCGCCCACGACGCCGAACGTCGTGCTGAAGACGTTGGCATTAGGGAATCCCCACCGCGGATGATTCAGGACGTTATTGAAGCTGGCGAACAGCTCCAGGCGCGTCTTCTCCGCGAGCTGAAATTCCTTCGTGAGCGAGACGTCCCATTGGAACGTATTCCGATCGCGTAGGAAGATCAGTTGTCCGAACTCGCCTGGCGTGGAATTCGGGATCAGGAACTGTGGATTCGCTCGCCCATCTGGACCGACCAACCTTGGATCCACGGCGAGGCGCTGCAGATCGGTCATCCCCGCCCGACCCGTCAAGCGCTGGAGCGGCGCTTTGAACATCTTCTCGATCTGCTTCAGCGTGACTCCCGGAGCCAACCATACGCCACTGGCAGCCGGGTTGTTCGTGTTGTTGACCGTTTGGAACCCGCCGGTTAGTTGGATTGGCGCCCCCGTCTGGAACACGAAGATCGAGCCGAGCGTCCATCCCCCGATCACGGCATTGAGAACGCGATTATTGATGGACAGCCAACGTCCGCGCCCGATCGGCAAGTCGTACGTTCCGAAGGACTGAATGACATGGCGAATGTCGAAGGGCGAGACTCGCTTGTTCAAGCGAACGTTGCGCAAGGTCAGGAAGTCGAGGCTCTGATTCTGATTATCCACGGCGAGATTGGTGAGGCTCTTACTCCAGGTGTAGTTCGTCGTCCACGTCAACCCACGTCGTAGATGCTGCCGGAGCTGGATTTGCAACCCGTTGTAGCTGTGCCACCCCGTATCGTCCACATAGCCCAGACGTCCCGCGACGTACGGATTGGGCAAGAAGAAATTGATCGGGTAAGGACCGGGTGCGTTATAGCGGGGATCAATTCGCAAGCACGGGCTGAAGGCGCTCCCGAACATCCGGCATACGTAGTTCGGATTCGTGGCCAGCGTCGTCGCCAGCGCGCCGGCCGCTCCGGTTTGCAACTGGGTGATGAAGGTCGGATTTTGATACCCCGAACCAGGAGCAATGGGCGGAACTCCCCCGCGAGCCCCGAAAGCCGCATCGAAGATGGGCAACGGCACCTGACCCGGGAGCCCTCGATATTGGAAGCTATTGACGCCCGCTGCCTGATTGATGGCGAGATTCCGCTGCGCGTTCCTGAACTCCTCCAGAAATCCGTTCCTGAAGATATCCACCTCGTTCAAGTTGCTGGTGCGCCAAGAGAGCTTCGACGTGTTCCCCACATATCGGATTTCCAGCACCGAATCCTTCCACAGCTCGCGTTGGATGCCGAAGTTCCAGTTGATCGTGTACGGAGCGCGGAGCGTGGGATCGAAGCCATTGATCGTTCGCGCGAACGTCTGATCCGCCTGATTGACGACCTTTTTGTACTCGGTCGTGGTGAACGCGAATGAGGACACGGTCAAGGGATTCGCCACGATGTCCGAGAGCGTATAGAAGGCTGGCAGGTTCGTCTGCCCCGGTTGCCCTGGAATGAGGGTGATCGCGTTGATGAATTTCCCCACGTTGGGGCCCAGGTTGGCGGCGAAGAACTGCGTCCCTTCGTCATAGTAGACGATCCCATAGGACGCGCGGATGACGGTCTTCGCATCGCCCAAGAGCCTGCCCCAGAGGCCCGATGTTCGAGAGGGATTCCACGCGAAGCCGAAGTTCGGGGCGAGATTGCGCCAGTCGGTCTTGTACGGGATGCGCCCCACATAGAGCAGTGGCGCACCTCCACTCAGGACGCTCGCCATATCCGGGACGGCCGTGATCCCCTTACCGTCCTTCATCGGGCCCTGGATCTCCCACCGCAACCCGTAGTTCAGCGTGAGATCTCGTGTGACCCGCCAGCGATCCTGCGCGTAGACGCCCCCCATGAGAGAATTCGTCCACGTGTAGTTGATGAACCCGTCGTACCGGAAGGTATCCGGATTCACGACGCGGGTGAAGTTCGCGGCGGCCACTCGCCCCACCAAGAGGTTGTATAGAGCCAAGGGCTCTCCGAGCTGTGTGGGATTGATCCCTGGAATCGTCGCGGTCGTGAATGCCGTGGCCGCTTGCAATGGATCGCCGGAAGGCGTCCCCGTCGTGTACGTGGGCAGTGGGAAGACTTCGGCCGTGTCGTTCCACACGCTCCTCCGGAGACTGCCGCCGAGTGTGATCGTGTGCTCGCCCCGATGGAGCGTCAGCGTGTCGTAAATCGTCGTGATGTAGTGCCGTCCCGTCACGTTCTGTTGATCAATGAACGGAACCGTCACATTAAAGGGCAGTGTCGTGCCGATCCGCAGTGGCTTCCCGTCGAACTGATAGTAGAGACCATACTCGGCGCGTGTATTGGTATCGCCGCTATGCTGCACGCCATAGCGAAATTCATTGAACGTCCGTGAAGAGAAGGTAGACTGCAATGCCATGGACCAGATGAAGTAGCCCAAGCGGAAGGGATTGACGCGATTCACGCCCGGCACAGGAAGACGCCGTTGCCCCGGTTGCCAACTGTGGTAGTAGTTCCAGGTGAACGTGAATTGTTGCCCCGGTGTGATGTGGTAGTCGAATCGCACAGTGGGGAAATACTGATAGAGGTTGTTCTCCTCATCCCACGCATAGGTGTCTCGATTGAGATCATCATCGGGGATCCGCGTCGCGTACTTGGGGACTTCGTTGTGGAGGGCTAAGATGGCCTGGGTCACGCGATCCAAACGCGTGGGCAGGCCCCTGGCCGCCGCCAGCTCTAAGACGTTCACGGTTCGCACTTGGTCCGTCGTGCCGCTGACGATGTAGGCATAAATCCCGCGCTGCGCCTCCGGCGTTGGCACAGTGACCGTGCTCGCGACCCGCATGGGTTGCAACCGTCGCTCGAAGTTCACGAAGATGAACATCTTCTTCTTGAACGGACCGAAAGGAATCAAGGGGCCGCCAAAGTTCCCTCCGTAGTCGTGACGGCGAAATCGAACCCGCGGCAAGCCCTGGGCATTTCGAGCCCAGGTATTAGCATTGAACTTCTCGCTCTGCGGCTCGTAGAAGAGGCTACCGTGGTACTCGCTTCCGCCGCGTCGCGTCGTGAACTTAATGTTCGTACCGCTTTGTGCTCCGGAATCCGCACCTAATCCCCCGGTCTCAATGGAGACCTCCTCCACGGCCCCAAGTCGGACAGGAACAGTCATGTAGAAAACCGTCCCACCACTCTTATATCCGATGGAGGCATTGTTGATCCCGTCCACGGTGACGTTGAGCGCTCCACCCGCTAGATTGTTATACCGTGTGCTACCGCCCGTGGCCGGAGCAGCTCCTGGAGCGAGCCGCGCCAGCGCGAGCACATTGCTGCGATTGGCCAACGGCAACCGCGTGATCGTCTCCTTTGGGATCGTGCTCACCACCAATTGCGAGGTCGTCTCCAAAACGGGCGATGACCCGCCTACGACCTCGACGGTCTCGGTCATTTGACCGATTTCCAGGCGAATGCGCACGTCCGTCGTCTGGCTCGTCGAGACGATGATGTTGGGAACGACCGCCGTCTGGAACCCCGGCGCCGTCACCGTGATCTCGTACACCCCGCTGGCCAGGTCCGGGAAGAAGAACGTCCCTCGTTCGCTAGAGGTCGTCTCTTTCGTGATCCCGGTCTTCACGTCCTTCAACACCACTTTCGCATTCGGGACGACAGCCCCCATTGGATCCTCGATGACCCCGGAGACGGAACCGACAATGCGCAACTGCGCGAGGCCCGAAGGCCCGCTCAGCATCAGCGCGACGAACACGGCGAAAACGACGATTTTCCGACCCGACACCCCTCCATTGGTCGAAGAGGGGACAACCGGAAAGAAGGAGTGGAAGAGGCGGTGGATACTTTTCCAGTCACCCATGGTCGTCCCTCCTTAGTTGGTTATTGGTCTCCCGCCCGCCTTATTTAGCGCTCGCCGCCGATGTTGTCTTGAACGATCTGAAGATGAATTGAACAAAATTAAGGGAAAATTTTGGGAATTCCGCCGGGAGGGAAGGATGGACGACCCGCAGCGTTTCCGTGAAACGAAAGGTCATGGGGTGCGGGAGGGGACTTTTTTCGAACCGCTCTCAATGAAAGCCGACGCGGAGGTCCTGACGCGAAGGGATGACTCATTGCCGCTGCGGAATGCGTTCCGCTCGCTGCTTCAGGGTATGCTCGTACATGAGGCGCGAGATCTCTGCGATGAGTCGGTTGGCGCTTTGCTCCTCGGCTATCCCGCGCGTGAGGACGATGAGCACATAAGGTGGTCCCTCGGACGGATAGATGATCCCGGCATCGTGCGCGATTCGATGAATTGCTCCCGTCTTATGCGCCACGCGCGCGCTCGCCGGCAAACCGGCCGGGATGCCATCGTTGAACTCTTGATCGAGCAGGATGCGCACCATCTCCGCGCAGCTCTCGGGCGAGACGACGCGCCCTTCGGCGAGACGCCGAAAGATGACGAGCAACGCGCGCGCCGTCGTCGTGTTGTTGAGCCCCCGCTCGAACGCCCGGCGATCCTCCACGCCGCGGAGGACGCGCATCCCCGACGCACCGATCGCCTCCATCAATTCCTGCACGCGCGCGGCCGTGACGCGCTCGATGAGGAGATTCGTCGCCAGATTGCTGCTGCGCACGATCATGGCGCGCACCAATTCGCGGATCGGCACTGCGCGTCCGATCCTCTCATAGAGCGCGGGATCAGCGTCATTCTCCACGGCGAGGGAGAACGCGCTTCCATCGGCGAGACTCCGGAATTCGTTCTTGACGATGAGGTGATCGTCGAGAGAGAGCCGCCCCTCCTGCGCTTGTCGGAAGACCTCCATCATCACCGGTACTTTCATCGTACTCGCCGCATGGAACGGGTCGTCCGCTCGAAGGAGAATCTCCTCCCCGGTCGCGAAATCGTAGTAGGCCACGGCGACGGCTTCCGCGCCGCTGGCGGCGATCATCGCCTCAAGGCGTGTCCTCACGTCGGCTTGGCGAAAGGAGGCCGAAGGAGAAAGCCAGACCACGAGCAAAGCGATGGCGATCGCCCGCCGTCCGGCTCGCGAGCCGATCCCGGCTCCAACATGGCGTGCTGAGGCACTGTTCGGTCGCATCTGAATCCTCCATCGCTTCGGAGACCCGCTCGGTGAAAGGAGCGTACCACTGGTCCGGAGCGTCCGTCAACGTTCCCTCTTCCAGATACTCCCGCCATCCACTTTGTGATAAACTATGCTGGCGAATCCATCGTATGACGGATCGAAGGGTCTCCGTATAGGAGCCCGCGAAGCCTTAAGGAGGCTATGGCGACGATGTGGCAACGACTCAAGCGGCTCTTACGAGCCATCTTCGGAGGGCTCATCGAACGAGCGGAGGATCCGGAGCTGATCCTGCAGCAGGTTATCCGCGACATGCGCGACAAGCTCCCTCAGATGAATGAGAACGTCGCTCAAGTCATGGCCACGCAGAAGCTCTTGGAAAAAGAGGTCATGACTCTGGAGCGAGAGATCACGGAATTCGACGCCAAGATTCGCGCTGCCATCAAGCAAGGGCGAGATGATCTGGCAACAGCCTTCATCAGTGCGCTGCAGGAGAAACAGGTCGCCCTGGAGCGGTCGCGCCAGCAATTGGAGGCCGCCCGCCGCGCTTCGGAACAGGCGATTCGCTTCCGCGACAACTACATCTTGCAACTCAAGAAGCGACAGCAAGAAGCGATGCAACTGATCGCCGAGCATCGCCGCGCCCGTATTCAGGAGCAATTGGCGCAGACGATGGCCAGCTTCCAACTCGGCGATGAAGCCGGGACGTTCGAAGAGATGCGGGAGAAAGTCGCGCGGCGCGTTGCCGCGGCCGAAGCGAAGATGGAGCTGGCCGCGACGGGAGTCGAGAGTCAGATCGCCGAGATCGAGAAGGAAGCCCTCTCGATGCAGGTTCAGGATATGCTGATCGCCTATAAGCGACAGATGGGATTACTGCCCGAAGCCCCAGCTCCGGAAGCGGCTGCGCTCCCAGAGAAGACGCTCGGACCGGCCGAAGAGGAAGCGACGCGCTCCGAGCCGCTGAAGACCACGGAAGGATGAGCCGAATCCAACGAATCGCCACGCGCGCAGCTTTCCTTCAGCTCCGGCGATCCCTCGACGTCGCAAGGGACGGCCGAACGTCCTGCTGCGCCTGGCGTTGACGATCAGGAGTGGGGATCTCACGATGCCGAGAAGAATCGCTTACGTCTGGGAGGCGCTCAAAGAGCCGGTGAATCTCTGGGCGATCGTCGGCGTGCTCGCCGCGGCCGTTTATGCTCCGCCTCCTTTGGAGAAGCTCATCCTGCTCGGCGGCGCTGCCGCCGAGGTCCTTTATTTGCTGACGGTGCCGGCGACGACGGCCTATCAACGCTTGGTGGAACGCCGGCAGCGGCAACGCGCGGCCGCGGAACGCCAGCGGGCTCGCGAAGAGTTGATCAAATCGTTCGATCCGCGCGAGCGAGAAGCCGTGGAGTATCTCCGCTGGCTGAAGAAGCAGATCTACGCCAACTACATGCGTTTCACCCGTTCCAAGGACGTGCCCGCCGATATTCGCACGCTCGATGCGATGTGGGAACGCTTCGTGGATTTCCTCGATCTCTATCGGCGCTGCAAGACGCACCTCCGGGCGTTCAATCGTCAGGCCATCATGAACCAAATCGCCCAGGCGGAGCGTCAGTTGGCCTCGGCCGATGAGAAGACCCGGAAGGTGATCGAGAACAACCTGAACATCCTGCGGGCGCGCCTCGCTGAATATGAGAGCATTGAACGAGCGACGAAGCTCCTCGAAGCGCAACTTCAAACGATCGAGAATTTCTTCGGGCTGGTCAACGACAAAGTCATGACGATGTCTTCGGTCGAGAGCATCGCGGCGCTCGATTTCGAATCCGTGCTCTCGAGCATCGAGATGACGCGCTCGGTCCTGGAAGAGACGGCGCCGATCATGAGCGCCTTGGAGGCCCTGGAGCGCCAGCAAGCGCCGCCGCTGACGCCTGAGCGCCAATAGCGTCATGTCGCGACCAAAACCTTTTCTCTCGCTCGAAGAGATCGTGCGCCTGCCTCGTTGGGCGGGCGAATTGGTGCGAAAGTATTACGCTGGCGAAGCGAGTCATTTCCTCCTCCATCACAACATCTACGACCTCATTCCCGCCAACGGTCAATATGTAGATCTGCTCACGTTCCTGCAACGGAAGCTGCTCGGGAACAAGAACGTCGTTTTCTACAATCGGAGCGCGGGGATCACCTTCAGCTCCCCGGAGGTGGAGCGCCAATTCCTCGCTCACGCGCGCGTGGCCGATCCGTTGCTCGGCCGCGAGGCCCTGCGAGCGCTCCCTCGAGAGCCGAGTCGCGCTCTCCCGCTCATCGAGCGCTATCTCTTCCACGGCGATCAGGTCGCCGTCATCCTCACCTTCTTGGAGACGCTCGCTCCAGCCGGAGAGATCGGACACTTGAGCGGCGAGGATCGCCATGCCCTCGTGACGTTGCAGCGCTGGATCACCAGCGCGCGCCTCTTGCATTCGGACAACATCGTCATCCTCATCGCTGAGAGCCTCGCCGATGTCAACGCGCGCGTCCGACAGAATTCGCGCCTGGTGACGATCGAGATCCCCTATCCGGATGAAGCCGAACGCCTCGACTTCATCCGCCACTTCCGAACGCGTCATCCCCAAGTGAAGATGGAGATGGATGAGCGCCAACTGGCGCAGCTCACCTCGGGATTGAACCGCGTCCATCTGAACGCGCTCTTGCGAAGCGCGCAATTGGATCCGGACGGATTGACCTTCGAAGCGGTGCGATTGAAGAAGAAGGCGATCATCGAGAGCGAATGCTTTGGACTCATCGAATTCGTGACGCCCGAACACGGATTGGAGAGCGTGGGCGGGATGAAGAGCGCCAAGGAGTTCCTCCGCAGCATCGCCGAGACGATCCGCCAAGGGCGATGGGAGGAAGCGCCCATGGGCATTCTCATCTCGGGTCCCGTGGGGACGGGGAAGACGTTCCTGGCGGAATGCTTCGCGAAAGACTGCGGATTGAATGTCGTCGAGTTCAAGAACTTCCGGGAGAAGTGGGTGGGTTCGACCGAGGCGAACCTGGAGAAGATCCTCAGTTTGCTGCAGGCGCTAGCGCCCATCGTCGTGCTCGTTGATGAAGCCGATGCTGCGCTGGGGACGCGACGCACTGAGGGGGATAGTGGCGTGAGCGCTCGTGTCTTCTCTCGAATCGCGAGCGCGATGGGGGATACGCGGAATCGCGGGCGCATCCTCTGGATCCTCATGACCTGTCGTCCCGATCTCCTCCCCATTGACCTGAAGCGACAGGGCCGTTGCGAGGAGCACATCTCCCTCTTTTATCCGCAGAGTGAAGAGGAGCGATGGGAGATCGTGCAGGCCATGCTGCGGAAGAACAAGATTCGACACGCCATCGAAGATTGGTCGCCTATCACTCGGCATCCGCAGGAGCTCTCTGGCGCCGACATCGAATCCATGCTCATTCGCGCGCGCCGTCTGGCCCGACAAGCGCAGCGGGATGTCGTCCTCCCCGAAGATCTCGAACGCGTCGCCCGCGAATTCATCCCTGCGCGCGATGAGCTGGCGTTGGAATATCAAACGCTCGTGGCCATCTTGGAAGCGACCTCGCGCGAGATGATCCCACCGAAATACCGAC
This sequence comes from Blastocatellia bacterium, assembly GCA_025055075.1. Classification (NCBI taxonomy): domain Bacteria; kingdom Pseudomonadati; phylum Acidobacteriota; class Blastocatellia; species Blastocatellia bacterium. The sequence continues at coordinate 34,834 of JANWYV010000033.1, read as the reverse complement.
ACCTCTCCCCAGCGGAGATCAGTCGCCGCGTGGAAGAGTTGAAGATGCTCCTCGGCGAGTGAGCGGCGAGTCCTGTGAACTGGGACGCTTCTTGCGCCCAAGTGGCTTCCAAATGAGCCGGAGACATCCCTCGCGGGGATGAGACACCAGCTCCCTCCCTCTCGACGCGATTCGCCGAAAGTCTCCACGCTCCCACTGAGACTCTGCGCGCGGATAGCGGTTGCCCTCGGGCATGCCTCATGCATACAATTTGCGGCGACGAAGGAGGAAGGGCCGATGAAGAGCATGATGGCGATGAGCGCATGCTCGCTGGGCGTTCTGATGGTAATCCCCCTCTTCGCTTGGAAGACGATCGAATCGGGAACCGCCGCCCAAGACCGGTGGCAAGCCCGCTCGATGGTGATCTCGCGCCATGGCATCGTCGCGAGCGAGCATCCGTTGGCGTCGCAGGTGGGCGCGATGATCTTGGCGCGCGGGGGACACGCCGTGGACGCGGCGATCGCGGCTAACGCCATGATGGGGCTGGTCGCGCCGATGAGCAATGGGATCGGGGGCGATCTGTTCGCGCTCGTTTATGACGCGCGGACGGGTCGGCTCTACGGATTGAACGCCAGCGGATGGGCGCCATCGGGATTGACGATCGAATTCCTCAAACGCCAGGGGCATACGACGATGCCGCAGCGCGGCGTCCACACGGTGACGGTGCCGGGGACTGTAGATGGATGGGCGAAGCTGCACGCCCGCTTCGGGCGCTTGAAATGGGCTGATCTCTTCGCAGCGGCGATTCGCTATGCCGAGGAAGGCGTTCCCATCACGGAGCTGGTCGCCGCGCTATGGGCGGCCAACGAACGGCTGCTGCGCCAGGACGAGTCAGCCGCGCGAACATATTTGCCCGAAGGTCGCGCGCCGCGCGTCGGCGAAGTCTTTCGCAATCCCGATCTGGCGTGGAGCTATCGGCAAATCGCCACGCACGGCCCCGAAGCCTTCTACAAAGGTGAGATCGCGAGGCGATTGCTGAATACCCTCCGACGACACGGAGGGATGATGACGGCTGCTGATCTCGCGGAGTTCTCCAGCGAATGGGTTGAACCGATCTCGACGACCTATCGCGGATGGACCGTCTACGAGCTTCCTCCCAATGGGCAAGGCATCGCCGCTTTGATCATGCTGAACATCATGGAGCAATTCCCTCTGGGAGAGTTCGGACACAATTCGACGCGGGCGCTCCATGTTATGATCGAGGCGAAGAAACTCGCCTACGCGGACTTGATCCGCTATGTCGCCGATCCGCGCTTCGCGCGCATTCCTGTCTCCGGGCTTCTCTCGAAGGCGTATGCGCGCGAGCGCGCCCGTCGCATTGATCTCGCGAAAGCGCAATGCGAGGTCGAACCGGGGACGCCCGTGGATGCGGGGGATGAGACCGTGTATCTGAGCGTCGTGGACCGCGAGGGGAACATGGTCTCCCTCATCCAAAGCAACTACGAGAGCTTCGGATCCGGGCTCGTCGCCGAAGGAACGGGCTTCGCGCTTCAGAATCGCGGGGCGCTCTTCAGCTTCGATCCGGCGCACCCGAACGCGCTGGCGCCGAGGAAACGTCCGTTGCACACGATCATCCCGGCCTTCATGGAGCGCGGGAGCGTGCGCATCGCCTTCGGCATCATGGGTGGCTGGAATCAAGCGCAAGCGCATGCGCAGTTCGTCTCTAACATTGTGGATCACGGGATGAACATCCAAGAAGCGCTCGAGGCCGCGCGCTTCACCAAACGGACTTTCGGCGGCTGCGACGTGCAGATCGAAGCGCGCGTTCCCGAAGGGGTGCGCGAAGAGCTGCGGGCGCTCGGCCATCAGCTTCAAGTGCGTGGGGCTTACTCCTCACAAATGGGTGGTGGACAAGCCGTCGCGCGGGATTTCGCGACCGGGGTGAACTTCGGGGCTTCCGATCCGCGAAAAGACGGCGCGGCCATTCCGGAACCACTGCTGTGACGCTACGAGCGGCGCTCGGCCCCCACGCCTCTCGAATCGGAGGAGACTATTCCAGCCGTCGTCGGAATCGCCAGATGCTCACGCCGAAAACGGTCACCCCGAACGCTAGCAGTGCCACCATCTGCGGCCACAGGACGGCGATTCCCGTCCCCTTCAAGAACACCCCACGCACGATCTCTAAGAAATACCGCACGGGGTTGGCATAGGTGAGATATTGCACGAGCACGGGCATGTTGCGAATCGGAAAGGCGAATCCACTCAGCGTGAAGGCCGGCATGAAGAAGAAAAACGAGGCGAGCATCGCTTGCTGTTGCGTTCGAGAGATCGTCGAGAGGAGGACGCCCACCCCGAGTGTCGTCAAGACGAAGAGGATCGCTCCCAGCATGAGAACGAGCACGCTCCCTCGAAACGGAACGCGGAAGATGAGCAACGCCGCGCTCGTCACCAAGACGACATCAACGAGGCCGACGATGGCGAACGGTACGGTCTTCCCGAGGACGAATTCCACCGGACGAATCGGCGTCACGAGAAGTTGCTCCATCGTCCCCAGCTCGCGCTCGCGCACGATGGCCATCGCCGTGAGGATCAATGTGACAATGGCGATGATGTTGACCAGAACGCCGGGGACGAAATAATTCCGGCTGCGGAGATCGGGATTGAACCACACGCGCGTTCGCACATCCAGCTTGGGGACAACGATCGGGGCATCGCGGTCGAAGGCGAGCGCTCTCAGCGCGCGGTGTTCGCGCTCGGCCATCACCTCGTCGGCGTAGCGAAGGACGACGCGGGTCGCGTAGGTGGTGAGGATGGAGGCCGTGTTCGAGTTTGTCCCCTCAATGAGGATTTGCACGGCGGCCGTCTCCCCTCGCCTCACCTGCTCGGCGAAGCCCGGCTGCACGCGCACGAGCATGAGGATGCGCCCGCGATCCAGAAGCTCACGTCCCTCATCCTCGCGCGTTGGGGTGGCGACTATGCGAAAATGGGGCGATCCCTCAAAGGCCGCCCGCAAAGCGCGACTGGCCGGCGTCCGATCCCCATCCATCCACGCGATCGGCGCGCGCTCCACATCCAGATTGACGGCATAGCCGAAGATCATGAGCTGAATTACTGGCGGCAGAAACAGCAGGACGCGCATCCGCGGCTCGCGCAACGCCTGCCGCCACTCTTTCCGAATCATCTCCCAAAGGCGATCCCACATCTCACGCCAATCCTCGTCGCACGCGCCGTGTGGCGAGGGCGAAGACCGCTCCCGCGTATCCGATCAGAAACGCCACCTCCCCCACGAGCATCTCCAGGCTGATCCCCTTCAGAAAGAGACCACGCAAGATCACGATGAAATATCGCGCGGGGATGAGATAAGTCAGCCCCTGCACGATCGGCGGCATGTTCTCGATGGCGAAGATGAAGCCCGAGAGCAGGAAAGTTGGCAGGAATGACGTGATCACGCCCAATTGATACGCCAAGACTTGCGAGCGCACGAGCGCGGAGATGAACACCCCCCACCCAAGCGCGCCAAAGAGGAAGAGCCCCCCCATCAGGAGAACCTCAAGCGGATTGCCACGCAGTGGCACGCGAAAGAAGAAGACCCCCACCACGAGCGCGATGAGCAGATCGAGCACTCCGATGGTGAAGAACGCGAGCATCTTCCCGAGAACGATCTCAGAAGCTCGCACCGGCGTCGAGAGCAGTTGCTCCATCGTCCCCACCTCCCATTCGCGCGCGATGGTGAGCGAAGTGAGTAACGCGGCGATGATCATCAGGATGATGGCGATCAACCCGGGGACGATGTAATTGCGCGACCGAAGCTCGCTGTTATACCAGACGCGCACGCGCGGATCGAGCGGGGGCTTCATCGGCTGTCCCGTCGAACGCCGCAAGACGGACACTTGCCATTCCCCGGCATACGTCCGCAGCACGGTCTCCGCGTAGCCAAGAGCGATCGAAGCTGTATTCGAATCGCTCCCATCCAGGAGCAGTTGAATGGACGCCCGCTCCCCGCGAAGCCACCGGCGCGAATATTCGGAAGGGATCACGAGCGCCATCAAGCAACGGTTGCGATCCATCTCGCGCGCGATGCTCGCTTCATCTTCGACCATGCCGATCACCTCGAAGAAGCGCGAGCCGGCGAAGCGGGCGATCAACTCCCGACTCTGTGGGCTGCCGTCGGCATCTCGCACGAGCATGGGGATGCGATCAACGTCCAGGCGCAACGCATATCCGAACAGAAGCAATAAGACGACGGGCACGGCGAGCGCGAGCAGGAGACTCCTCGGATCGCGTCGAATGTGGAGGAACTCTTTCCGAGCGACCGCCCATGTCCGTCGCCACGTCACCGTTCGCTCCGCTCCTTCTCTTCGATCAGGGCTACGAAGACGTCCTCCATCGAAGGCGGGACGACTTCCAGTCGAGAGAGCGCGATCCCTCGGGCGTGCAAGAGTTGTCGAATCCGTTCGCTCGCCCGATGTGGATCGCGAACGCGAAGATGAAGACCGGGGCCAGAGAAAGCGATCTGTTCGACCGTCGCCTCCCGCTCGAGCGCCTTCGCGCTCTCCAACACATCCGAGGATTCGACGCGCAGGAACACCACCGAGGAGAGCGCTCGGGCGAGAGCGGCTGGGGCATCGAGCGCGACGATCCGCCCTCGGTGCATGAGGGCCAACCGATGGCACCGTTCCGCCTCGTCCATATAATGCGTCGTCACCAGGATCGTACGACCGGCCTCCGAGAGGCGCGCGATCATCTCCCAGAATTGACGGCGCGCGATCGGATCGACGCCCGCGGTCGGTTCATCCAAGAAGAGGATCGGCGGCTCATGCACGAGCGCGCAGGCGAGCGCCAATCGTTGCCTCAAGCCCCCAGGGAGCACGCGCACGAGCGCGCGCCGTCGCGCGGTGAGCCCCGCCATCTTCAGGACCTCCTCCAGGCGCTCGCGCCGGCGTTCGCGCGCGACGCCATAGAGGCCACTGAAGAACTCCACGTTTTCCTCGACGGTCAAATCCCCGTAGAGGGAGAACCGCTGCGACATGTAACCGATGCGCCGCTTGACGTGTTCGGCATGCGTCGGGACATCGAGGCCATCTACGCGCACCCGTCCCTCCGTCGGCAGGAGCAATCCGCAGAGGATGCGAATCGTCGTGGATTTGCCCGCACCGTTCGGCCCGAGGAGCCCGAAGATCTCTCCCCGCCGCACGCGAAAGCTGATGTGATCCACGGCGACGAACGCGCCGAATCGCTTAACCAATCCCTCGACCTCGATGGCCCAATCCTCTCCCCTCGATCCGCTCATGCGTCCCTCCTGAGTGGCTCGTGCTGGCGGATCAGAGCGATGAAGACGTCTTCCAAAGAAGGGACGAATCGTCGCACCGTCACCTCAGCGATCCCGTGGGCTTCCAGCGCGCGCTTGACAGTCTCCGGCGAAGCACACGTGGGATCGAAGAAGACACGAAGAGCGGCGCCGAAGAGTTCGACGCTCACGAGGCCCTCGCAGTGTTGAAGCACGCGTCGCGCCTTCGCGTGATCGGGCGTCAGGATCTCGCACCCCCGTTCAGAGAATTCGCTGCGCAGCGCTTCGGCTGGAGCGCACCTGAGCACCCGCCCGCGATACAGGAAGCCGAGGCGCGTCGCCCGCTCCGCTTCCTCGAGATAAGCCGTCGTGAAGACGATCGTCACTCCTTCCCTTCGCAACTCAGCCAGGAGCGCCCAGACGTCTCGCCGAGAGATCGGATCAATGCCGGTCGTCGGCTCGTCCAGAAAGAGGATCTGCGGACGATGTATGAGCGCACAAGCCAGTGCGAGCTTCTGTCGCATGCCGCCGGAGAGCTGATGGGCTCGGTATTGGCGAAACGGCTCCAAACGCGTCACGCGCAAGAGATCCCCCATGCGCGCTTCGCGCACTCGGGCCGGGAGACCATAGAGATCGGCATAGAAGCGCACGTTCTCCTCGACCGAGAGATCGTCGTAGATCCCGGGACGCTGAGCCACATAGCCGACGTGCTCCCGAATCAGCTCGCGCTGTCGGCGCACATCGTATCCGACCACCTCGATCTCCCCCGCCTCCGGCTCTAACACCCCGCAGAGCATGCGGAGCACCGTCGTCTTCCCCGCCCCATCGGGTCCCACGAGGCCGAAGATCTCCCCCCGCCGCACTTCCAGATCGAGACGCTCCACAGCCACTAACTCCCCAAAGCGCCGCGTCACCCCGCGTGCGCGAACGACGATGTCCGTGGAGATGCGTTCCATCGTGCTCCGGCCGCGTCTCCGCTTACGGACGCTCTAAGAGGATCTCGGCCGTGACCGGCATATTCACCTTGAGTTCCAAATTCGGGTTCTCGACCTCGATCTTGATCCGGTAGACGTAGCGGACGCGCTCTTCCGGCGTCTGAATCGGCTTAGGCGTGAACTCGGCCTCTGAAGCGATGAACGAGACGCGCCCCCAATAAATCCGATCGGGGAAAGAATCGGTCGTCACCCGAACGCGCGCGCCGAGCTTCACCCGTCCGAGGTCGCGCTCGCCGATGTAGGCCCGCACCCACGGGCGTCGTAGATCCCCGAGGGTGAGGATCGTCGCGCCCGCGGCGACGACTTCCCCCACTTCCGCTACCTTCGTCAACACGATACCGTCGAAGGGTGCCGTGACGACCGCCTCTCGCAACTGCGTCTCAATCAGTGCCAGCTCAGCGCGCGCGCGTTCGCGCTCGGCCTCGCGCATCGCCAATTCCTGCTCGCGGCGGCGCACCTCCAGACGCTGCGCTTCGGCCTGACGCATGGCCGCGCGCGCTCGCGCGACTTGCGCGCGCGCCGCCTCGATCTGCTCTCGCCGCGGTCCTTCCAGCAAAAGGGCCAATCGTTGCTCGGCCTGCTGGAGTTGAGCGCTCGCCTGTTCATAGCGCGTCCGCGCCTGGTCATAGTGCGCCGTCGAGATCTCATCGCGTTCATAAAGCGTCCGCGCGCGCTCCCAATCTCGCTGCGCGCGCTCCCATTCGGCGCGAGCCGCTTGTACGGCCGCGCGCGCTTGCTCGATCTCCTGCGTGCGGGATCCCGCGAGCAACTCCCGAAGTTGCGCTTCGGCTTGTTCGAGGGCGGCCTGCCGCTCGACGATCTGTGCCTCGACGGTCTCACGCAGATGAGCGATCGCCGTGCGTAGTTGCGCCACTTGCGATTCGGCGATACGGAGAGCAGCCACCGCGCGATCCCGCTGCCGTTCCAGAGTCTCGCGATCGAGCCGCGCAAGCACCGCTCCCCGCCTTACCATTTCTCCCTCGCGCACGGGAAGCTCCACGATCCGCCCCGAGACCTTGAAGGCGATCTCCACCTCCGTCGCCTCCACGTTTCCGAAGACGAGGATCCGATCTTCCAGCCCGCGCCCCCGCCAGATCAAGAATCCGCCAAGGATTCCCCCTCCCCCGAGTCCCACCAGGAGCACGATGAGCCATCGTCGTCTCATATCGGTAATGCGTCCACGAGATCTTCCTTCGCGCGATCGGCGACGAGCGCCCTCTCATCCCCCCTCGACAGCTCGCCCCACCATCTGGCGATATTGCAAGCGATAGAGTCGCGCATAGAGGCCATCTCGCCGCAATAGCTCCGCGTGCGTGCCGATCTCTCGGACGCGCCCTTTGTGCAATACGATGATCTGATCGGCTCGCTGAATCGTCGAGAGCCGATGCGCGATGATCAGACTCGTGCGCCCGACCAGCAGCGTCTCCAGGGCCTCGTGGATGAGCCCCTCCGTGCGCGGATCCACGCTGGCTGTCGCTTCATCCAAGATGAGGATCGGTGAATCGAAGCAGAGCGCTCGCGCGAAGGCGATCAATTGCTTCTGCCCCGTGGACAAGCGCGCGCCTCGTTCGCCCACCTCCGTGTCATACCCCCTCGGCAAGCGCTCGATGAGTTCCTGCGCGTGAACGCGACGCGCCGCTTCGCGCACCCGCTCTTCCGAGAAAGTCGTCTCGCCCAAGCGAATGTTCGTCACGATGTCGCCCGAGAAGAGGAAGACATCTTGCGGCACCAAGGCGAAAGCGCGCCGCAAGGCCTGCAGGTCCCACTCGCGGATGTCCACGCCATCGAGTAAGATCGCTCCTCGCTGCACGTCATAGAAGCGAAGCAGCAAGTGCGCGATCGTCGTCTTGCCCGCTCCCGTCGGCCCGACGAGGGCGACCGTCTCCCCAGGGCGCACCTCGAAGGAGACGTCGCGCAGGACCCACTCCTCCCCTTCATACGCAAACCACACGTGACGAAATGCGAGGTGCCCCCGCACATGCCGCGGCCGATATCCTCCTCGCGAGACAATCCCCACAGGCGTATCGAGCAAGGCGAAGATGCGCTCGGCGGCCGCCATCGCCGATTGCAAGATGTTGTACTTCTCGCTCAGATCGGAGATCGGCTGGAAGAACCGCTGCGAGAGTTGCACGAACCCGATCAACGCGCCGAGCGTCACCGAGCCGGCCAAGACCTGATGCCCGCCGTACCAGATGATGAGGGCGATTCCGATGGCGCCCACCAGCTCCACGGCTGGGAAGAAGACGGCGTAGTAAAAGATCGTCTCCAGATGAGCGCGACGATGATCGGCATTGAGGCGATCGAAGCGCTCGAAGCTCCGCCGCTCTTCATTGAAGAGCTGGACGGTCGCCATGCCGGTGATGTGTTCTTGCAAGAATGCATTGATGCGGGCGATGCGCGTGCGCACTTCGCGATATGCTCGACGCGCGTTCGTTCGGAACCACATCGTCACGAGGACGAGCAGCGGAAGGACCAAGAAGGCGGCCAGCGCCAAGCGCCAGTTCAAGTAGAACATGAGGCCGACGATTCCCAGCAGTAGGAAGATGTCCTGGACGAAAGCGACCACGCCGGCCGTGAACAGCTCGTTCAGCGCATCCACGTCCGTCGTCAAACGCGTCATCAATCGGCCCACCGGATTGCGATCGTAAAATCGCACGTCCACCCGCTGCAGATGATCGAAGATTTGCTGCCGGAGATCGAACATGAGCCGCTGTCCGAGCGTTTGCACGAGCATCGTCTGGCCGTAGGTGAGGGCGAATTGCACGAAGAGCGCGGCGAGAAAGAGCCCTCCGACCAGATGCAGACCTTCGAGCGGAGAGAGCGACCATCCCAGAGCTTGCCACAAGCGCTCGGCGAGCGCGGCCACAGGACTCACCGTGGGGCGAGGATGAATGAAGAGGTCCACGGCGATGACCGTGAGGGCAGGCCCAGCAAGTTGAACAAGCGATGTGGAGATGGTGAGGAGGACGGCCACTAGTAATATCCGCCGATGCGGCCGGAGATAGCCGAGGAGCCGTCGCATCAATCGGGCGTCATACGCTCGACCGAGAATCTCCTCCTCCGGAAAGACGTCCATATGCGCGCTCGAACCCGTGAAACTACCAATCCACCGGAGCGCGCGTCAAGCGCGAGGGATGCTCACCTCCTCGACGGCCCATCGCCTCGCGACCGCCGAGAAGAGGATGAGCGTGGGAATCTCCACGATCGGTTCGATCAACTGGCTGAGCGCGACGATCGGATGCTCGGGGAAGAGGACCACGGCAAGCGGCAAGACGAGTGGTGAATTCCGCGCCATCACCGTGCAGGCCAACGCCAACGCGCATTCCCGCGGAAAGCGAAGACTACGCGCTATGACCTGCGAGAGCGTCAGCGAGAGTATGTAGAAGAGCAGCATCGGAGGGGCGAGCCGCAGAAAGAGCGTGGGATGAGCGAGGACGATCCGCCCATGGCTGGCGAACATCGCCAGGACAACAAGGGCGAGCGCCCAAAACCCGAGGCGCGTGATGGCGGGCAGCTCCCCCCACCGCTTTCGAAAGAGCTGCGCGGCCACAAGCGGAATGACGGCATAAGCGAGCAATGCTCGCCCGATCTCTCCCATCTCCACCGGCAGCCACGCCGACGTGAAGAGCCAGAGATAGACGGGCAGGAGCGCGACCTGCAAAATCAGATTCCACGGCAATACGGCGAGATTGCGCGCCACATCTCCGCCGACCAAATGCGTGAAGATCAAATACCAATCCGTGCACGGCGTCAGTAGGGCCAAGAAGAGTCCGACGCGCAACTCCGGCACATCCGGCAGAAAGAGACTCCCCAGCAAGAAGGCGAGCACCGGCGCGCTCCCGAAATTCAGTCCGATGACCGTGAGCACGTATCGCCGATCGCGCGCCGCTGCGCGAAGCCGCCCCAGCGGGACGCGCGCGAAGATGGTGAAGAGGACGATCACGAGCAATGGCGTGATCGCGCGCTCGGCCATCGGCGTCACATCCGGCCATCTCAGGGAAGCGAGCGCGCCCAAGCCGGCGGCGCCCAATAGCGCCGCCGGCTCTTTCAAGTCTTCCCAGAGCGGAGATCGTCTCACAGCCTCGCCCTCGCGACCCTCGATTCTAGAAGACGATCACCCGGCGCATCAAGCGAGGGCTTCACCCGGCGCCCCACAGGCGCTCTCCCAATGAGCGTCACTGTAGCCCATCACCCCCCCGAACGGATATAATCCTCCCCGACTCTGCGAGAACGAAAGGAGGCGAATGAATGAGCCGACGGGTGGCCGAACGCTGCGAGCAGATCGGATTCTCTGAGATCGCGCAAATTCGCAATCGCATTCTGGAACTTGGGCCCGAGGCACGACTCCATCCCCTTCACGGAGGAGAGCCCTTTTTCGAAACGCCGGAATTCATCCAAGAGGCCGCCATTCGCGCCTTGCGCGAGCATCGCACGCGCTATGCGCCCTCAAGCGGTATCCCGGAATTACGCGCGGCGATCGCCGAGAAAGTGCGTCGGAGAAATCGAATCCCAGCTGAGCCGGAACACGCGACCGTCACCAGCGGTGGGCTTCACGGCCTGCTCGTCGCGTTCTTGGCAACTGTGAATCCAGGCGATGAGGTCCTCGTCTTCTCTCCCTATTGGACGCCAATCAGGGATGTCGTCGCGCTAGCCGGGGGACGACTGCGCCTCGTCAGTTGGATGGAAGCTCGTCACGAAGGGTTCCGACGCGCGCTCGAACGCCACGCGACGCCGCACAGTCGCGTCCTGCTGGTGAATACGCCAGCGAATCCGACGGGCACGGTCCTCACCGCCGAAGAGATGCGCGCGATCGCCGATTTCGTCCGCGAGCGCGATCTCGTGGTGATCTCCGACGAAGCCTACGAAGACCTCACGTTCGAGATGCCGCACATTTCGATCGCCTCGCTCCCGGAGATGTTCGAGCGGACGCTGAGCGTCTTCACCCTCTCGAAATCCTACGCCATGACGGGATGGCGCGTCGGATACGTTGTCGCTCCCGAACCGTGGACGAGCGCGATTCGAAAGCTCGTCCTCAACACGATCAATGTTGTGAGCACGCCAATGCAATGGGCTGCCGTTGCGGCGCTCACCGAAGGCGATGCTTTTCTCGAACACACACGCGCAGCATATCGCATGCGACGCGACCGACTCGTCCAAGGGCTTCGCGCGCTCGGCTTCACGTGCGATCTCCCGCAGGGGACGTTCTATGCTTTCCCGAACGTGGAGCGCGTCCTCGGACCGAAGAGCTGGGATGCTTTCGATCTGCTGCTCAAGCGAGCGGGCGTCTCGACCGTCCCCGGCGTCGTCTTCGGCCCGCATGGAGAAGGCCATCTGCGATTCACGTTCTCGGTCCCCATGGAGACGATCGAAGCGGCCTTGGGAGCGATGCGCACGATCGTGTGATCGCCGCGCGGGGATCACGCCGAGGGCCAGCGCCAGGTGGCGAGCACCTCAGCGATTTGGTCCAAAGCCCATGCCGCTTCTGCTTCGGTGATGACATATGGCGGCATAAAGTAAAGCACGTTGCCCAGAGGACGCAACAACAGCCCGCGTCGTAAGAATTCGGCGGAGAGCATTGGGCCCACGCGGTCCAAATATCCCTCGGCGGCCTTCGTCTCCTTCTCCCGCACCAATTCCACGATCCCCACGCCGCCGATGACGCGGACATCTCCGACATGCGGCAGCGCGCTGAGCGGCTCCAACCGTGCGCGAAGCTGTCGTTCCAGAGCCGCGACGCGCGCCAGCACTCCCTCCGTGCGAAACAGATCCAGACTCGCGATGGCAACAGCACACGCCAACGGATTCGCCGTATACGAGTGGCCATGGAAGAACGTTCGACGCCGATCCTCGCTCAGGAAGGCCTCGTAGACTTCCTCCGTCGTCGCCGTCACTCCCAGAGGGAGATACCCCCCGGTGATCGCCTTCGACAAGCAGAGAATGTCCGGACGCACGCCGGCATGCTCGCATGCGAACATACGTCCGGTTCGCCCGAATCCCGTCAGGACCTCGTCGGCGATGAGCAACGTGCCGAATTGGTCGCAGAGCCGTCGCACGCCGATCAAAAACTCGACGGGCCAAACGATCATGCCCCCCGCGCCTTGGAGCATCGGTTCGATGATGACGGCTGCGACGCGTCCCTCTTCCTCACGCAGCACGCGCTCGAGATCGCTCAAACACGCGATTTGACAGCTCGGGCGCGTCAACCCTATGGGACACCGATAGCAATACGGTGCGTGCGCCCGCCGCACGGGGAACAGCAACGGCGCGAAAGGCTCAGTGAAAATCGAGAGCTCGCTCACGGACATCGCGCCGATGGTGTCCCCATGATAGGCGTGGTGGAGGGCGACGAAGACCGCTCGCTCGGGATGGCCGCGATTTCCCCAATATTGATAGGCCATCTTGAGGGCCACTTCGACGGCCGTCGAGCCATTGTCGGAGTAGAAGATGCGCGTGAGACCAGTGGGCAGAATCTCCACCAATCGCTCAGCTAACTCGACGGCTGGCCAATGTGTGCACCCAGCGAAGACGACGTGCTCCAACACTTGTGCCTGTCGGGCCAGCGCTTCATTGAGCTTCGGATGGTTATGTCCGTGAATGTTCACCCACCAAGAGGAAATCCCATCGAGCACGCGCCGCCCGTCTTCGGTGTACAGATACACCCCCTCGCCACGTACGATCGGCAGGGGCGGGGGCGCTGTCAACATCTGCGTGTACGGATGCCAAAGGTGTCGGCGATCGCGTCTGACGAGATCACTCATCCCCACCACTCCAGAAGATGCCCTTTCGGATCCAACTCCACTTCCGCCCACGCGCGGAGCGCTTCCGCCGTGAGAGGATCGAAGATCGGCATTTCGCCCAGCACGATGACGTTCCCATACGTCTCGATCGCTTGGCGATTCTCCCGATCTGGCGGTCCGATCATAATGACTCCAGCGATGGGAATCGAACGATGACGCATGGCTTCCAATGTAAGCAGCGTGTGATTGATCGTCCCTAAGGTCGAGCGCGCGGCGATGAGAACGGGTAACGCGAGCTCACGGATCAGGTCCGCCATCAGCTCCAACTCATTGAGCGGAACGAGAACTCCTCCTGCACCTTCCACGATCCATCGAACGTCGCCGGAAGCGCGATCCCACAGCTCTCGAAGCGAGGATACGGTGATTCGCACTCCCGCCCAGCGCGCGGCCAGATGCGGAGAGACCGGACGCGGCAATCGCATCCCGCGATCGAAGACCTCGTGCTCGGCGCACGCCCCCAATACGCGTACCGTCGCCGTATCGTCGTCTTGCTCGATCCCGGTTTGCACAGGTTTCCAATAACAGAGCGGCACTTCGCGACGATACCGATGAAAGAGCGCCGCAGCGGTCACGGTTTTTCCCACGTTCGTATCCGTGCCTGTGACGAACACGCCGCGCTTCATCTCATCTCCCCCTCAGCATAAGTCAGCCGGATCTCAAGATCCGCGCCAACGCGGAGGCGAATCGCTCGGCAATGGCCTCATCCACACCCACATTGACCGAGATGCGCAACCGTGCCGTTCCTGCGGGGACCGTGGGCGGACGGATCGCACGGACATCAAATCCTTCTTCCTGCAACGCCGCTGCGACGGCCACGGCGCGCGCGCTCTCGCCGAGAATCACCGGGATGATCGGCGAATCTTCGAGCGGGATGGCGATCCCTTTCGCCATGAGCTGTTCTCGAAATCGAAGGGCATTCGCGCGCACGCGCATGCGCCGTCCGGGTTCCTCGGCGATAAGCCTGAGCGCCTCATCCAGCGCAGCCGCGAGCGCCGGTGGAGGAGCCGTCGAGAAGACGAACGAGCGCGCTCGTTGGATCAGATACTCGATAGCCCACGCCGGACCGACGACGAATGCCCCGCAGACCCCAAGCGCCTTCCCCGCTGTATTGATCGAGAGGAACACCGCGTCGTCCACCCCCATCTCCTCGATCAATCCACTCCCCCGCTCACCGTAGATCCCGACGGCATGCGCCTCGTCCACGATCAAGGCCGTGCCCGTCTCGCGACACAGCGCGGCATAATCCTGAAGTGGCGCGCGATCCCCATCCATGCTGAAGAGGGATTCGGTGACGAGAAATTTCTGCCCGGGGCCTTGCTCCGAACGCAACAAGTGCGCCAGCGCATCCACATCCCGATGCGGGAAGATGACGCGCCGCGCGCGCGTCAAGCGCATGCCGTCGATCAGGCTGGCATGGTTCCGCTCGTCCGAGAAGACGACGTCATCGGGCTCCAGAAACGTCGTGAGGACACCGAGATTCGCCGCATAGCCGCTCGCGAAGTAGAGTGCGGCTTCTCCTCCCTTGAACGCGGCGAATCGCCGTTCGACATCAGTGAAGATCTGGCGGTGACCGCGAAGCAGACGCGAGGCCGTCGCTCCGCACCCGTAGGTCTGGACCGCTTCCACCATCCGCCGCACCAAACGCGGGTGCGCCGCTAGCCCCAAGTAATCATTCGAGGAGAGATCAATCCCCGACGGCGGATGCAGCGATCGTTTCAGCCCCATCGCCTCCCATGTGGCTAACCGGGCGAGTACCCGCTGACGCAGTTCCTCAAGGTGTGTCATCGCTTCCCCTCGCGGTTGCCTCTCTATTCCCGAAGCCGCATGCCCAACCGATCCAACAAGGCGCGGTCTCGATCCGGTTCGGGATTCGGCGTCGTGAGCAACCGCTCGCCGATGAAGATCGAATTCGCTCCAGCGAGGAAACACAGGGCTTGTGCTTCATCCGAGAGCGAAAGCCGACCCGCACTCAACCGCACGATCGAGGCCGGCATCAGGATCCGCGCCGTCGCAATCATCCGCACCAACTCCAACACATCCAACGGAGGCGCTTCCGCCAATGGCGTCCCTGCCACTCGCACGAGCAGATTGATGGGAACGCTCTCTGGGTGCGGCCGCTGTGTCGCCAATTGTTCCAGCAAGCGATACCGATCCCATCGGCTCTCGCCCATGCCAATGATTCCACCGCAGCACACTCGAATGCCCGCGCGCCGCACGTGTTCGAGCGTCCTCAGGCGATCGCGATACGTGCGCGTAGTAATGATGTGGCCGTAATATTCCGGCGACGTGTCGAGGTTATGGTTATAGGCGGTCAGTCCGGCCGCTGCGAGCGCGTGTGCCTGTTCCTCAGTGAGCATTCCCAACGTACAACACACTTCCAGACCGAGCCCTCGCACGCGTCGCACCATCTCCAACACGCGTTCGAAGGGCGGCCCCGATGGCACTTCGCGCCAGGCCGCTCCCATGCAGAACCGCGTTGCCCCTCGTTCTCGCGCCACTTGAGCTGCCGCGACGACGTCTTCGACCGACATCAAGTCGGTACGGACGACGCCCGTGCGATAATGCGCCGACTGCGGACAATAGGCACAATCTTCCGGACATCCTCCCGTCTTGATGCTCAAGAGCGCGCACGCTTGCACCTCGTCCGGACGATGAAAACGGCGATGCACGCTCTGCGCTCGAAAAATCAACTCAGGCAGCGGCAGCGTATAAATCGCTTCGATCTCCGAGAGCGTCCAGGTATAGCGAAGCTCAACACGATCCTCGCTCATGTCCTCGCCTTCTCCCACGAGGCGGGAAACTTTAGCAGAGACGTTCGCGAAGAGGCAAGATACTCGACTAGCGCATGGATCGAAAGCGCGGAGAGGGATCAGGCGTGGACGCGCGTGCCGTCTCGCCGTCGCTCATTGCGACGCGCCGACGTCGCGCGAGCGTCCCCTGAGCACGCGCCGTCCCTCGATGCGATAATTCCCGCTGAGGACGAGAGCGACGGCTTGCACGTACAGCCGATGCTCCTCGGCCAAGATGCGCGCCGAGAGAGTCTCCACCGTATCGTCATCGTACACGGGGACGACCGCTTGCAGGATGATCGGACCGTGATCCATCTGCTCGTCCACGAAGTGGACGGTGCAGCCGGAGAACTTGACCCCATATTCGAGGGCTTGGCGCTGCGCTTCCAGACCTGGGAAAGCCGGCAACAGTGACGGATGGATGTTCAAGACGCGGCCGGGGAATTCGCTGAGGAAATATGGGCTCAGCAGCCGCATGTACCCCGCCAGACAGACGAGTTCGACCTGACGCTTCTTCAACTCGGCCACGATATGCCGCTCATGTTCTTCGCGACTCATCCCTTTGTGACTGATGACCAGGGTTTCGACGCCGTGCGCCCGCGCCTTCTCCAGCCCCGGGGCCCCTTCGACATTGCTGATGACGATGGCGACCTCCGCATCCAATTCCCCGCGTTCGGTCGCCTCGATCAGCGCGAGCATGTTCGATCCGCGACCGGAGATCAAAATGCCGATCTTCTTCTTCTCGCCCATACGCCCTTTCGATCAAGGGACGCTGATCACGACGTCGCGCGCGCCCGCGGTGACGCGCCCGATCACGTATCCGGGTTCCTCCCTGCGGCGGAGATCGTCGAGGACCGTCAGGACGTCCTCCGCAGCGACGATCGCCATCATGCCGATCCCCATGTTGAACGTGCGATACATCTCCTGCGGCTCGATATTCCCCAAGCGTTGAAGCAGGCGGAAGACGGGGAGAATGGGCCATCCCCCCTCCTGGATCTCTACCGCGCAGCCTTCGGGGAGAAGGCGCGGAATGTTCTCCAAGAAGCCGCCGCCCGTGATGTGCACGAGTCCTTTCACCAACCCGCGCTCCACAAGGCTGATGAGCACGGGGAGATAATTCCGATGCGGTTTGAGCAATTCGTCGCCGACGGTTCCCCCCAACTCCTCCACATACGTGTCGAGCGTCCATCCGGCGACTTCGAAGAAGAGCTTGCGAGCTAGGCTGTAGCCGTTCGTGTGTAAACCCAACGATGGGAGGCCGAGCACGACATCTCCTGGTTCGATGCGCCGACCATCGAGAAGGCGCTCGCGCTCGACGACCCCTACGATGAATCCGACCAGATCGTATTCGCCGGGCGCATAGACGCCGGGCATCTCGGCCGTCTCCCCTCCGACGAGCGCGCAGCCAGATTCGAGACATCCCCGCACGATCCCTTCGACGATCTGCGTCACGACGTCCGGCACGAGCTTCCCCATGGCGATGTAATCCAGAAAGAAAAGCGGCCGCGCGCCGTGCACGAGGATGTCGTTCACGCAATGGGCCACGATATCGTATCCCACCGAATCGTGTCGCCCGGCTAAAGCAGCCACCTTCAACTTCGTCCCCACGCCATCCACGCTGGAGACGAGGACGGGATCGCGATAGGCGGAGAGGTCCGCGCGAAAGAGGGCACCGAATCCCCCGATGTCCATCAAGACCTCGGGGGTGAACGTCGTCCGGGCGAGCTGCTTGATGGCCTCTTTCGCCGTGCGCGCGGCTTCGATGTCCACACCCGCTTCGCGATACGTGATGCGTCGCATGGACGGAAACCTTAGCATAGGAGCGAGACGTTCGCCAAGCGAAGGTGCTGAGATCGCCATCCGCGCTCGATCCGGCCCAATTGCGCCAGGGTCGTGATGGTGGTATACTGTCGCCCGGTCATAACCGTTGCGGGTTTTGAGTGGCATTCGGCTCATAACCCTCGACGGGTTATGAGCCGATTTTTCTTTGACGCTTCGAGAGCGTCGAGAGCAAAGGAGAGGAGAAGGATGGGCCAACGAGCCGAAAAAGGAAGTATCGTGCGCGTCCATTACACGGGACGCTTACGCGACGGGTTCGTCTTCGATTCCTCGGAGGGCGGTGAGCCCCTGGAATTCGTCATCGGTGCCGGCATGGTGATCCCCGGCTTCGAGCGCGCCGTCATCGGCATGCAGGTCGGAGAGAAGAAGACCGTCGAGATCCCTCCCGAGGAAGCCTATGGGGCTTACGTCGAAGAGTTCGTCAAAGAAGTGCCGCGCTCGGAGCTGCACGTGGATTTCGAGTTGGTGGAAGGCATGACCCTGGAGCTGCACACGGAATCCGGGCGAGTGATCCCCATCACGGTGGCGAAACTCACGGAGGATACGGTGACGCTTGACGCCAACCATCCGCTCGCGGGACAAACGCTCATCTTTGACATCGAGCTGGTCTCAATCGCCTGAAGACTACGTGGCCGCTTCATACGGGGCGCCGGCGTGGGCGCCCCCGCGTCGCTCGTCATCTCGCAGCTCCTCCGCTGTCGAGTGAGGAAGTCCGTCCTTTGATGAAGGGCTACTCGCACCGAGGTGAGAAATGATCATACCCGCGCGGGGCGAGTAGTTCTCGCTGCCCAGCGCGCTCCAGGTACACCTGACCGGCCTCCGAGATCGTGCGTCCGATGCACGTCAGCGGGAGATCGGGGAATCGCATCCGCACTTCCTCAAGCCGCGGCATGTGCTCCTCCCGCACGGTGAAGAGCAGTTCGTAATCTTCCCCCCCGTGCAGAGCGAGCGTCAAGGGATCAACGCCAAACGCGCTCGCTTCCGCGACCACTGGAAGCGCTTCCGCATGGAGCACGGCTCCCACGCGGCTCTCCTCACAGAGACGGCGAAGGTCGGAAGAGAGCCCATCGCTCAGGTCAATCATCGCGCGAGCCACTCCCTCCTCCGCCAGGTATTGACCGAGCGAGAGTCGCGGCTCTGGCGCCAGATGCGCCAGGATCGGACGTCGCAGATGCTCGGGCAACGCATCGCTCAACCGATGTCCGGCAGCCAAGAGTCGCAAGCCCAGAGCGGATAGACCGAGCCATCCTGTGACGTAGATCGCCTCTCCAGGCATAGCCCCATCGCGACGCACGGCACGATGCGCCGCGCACTCGCCGATGACGGTCACATGAGCGCTGAATCCCCGAGGCGATGCCGCGAGATTCCCGCCGATGAGGACCACGGCATAGCGATCGGCCGCCGCCATGATCCCGCTCAAGAACTCCTCCACATACGCGTCCTCGACGTCCTCGGGGACAGTGAGCGAGAGCACGAAGAACCGAGGTCGTCCCCCCATCGCCGCGATGTCGCTCAGATTCACGGCGAGCGCCTTGTGACCGAGCAGCCGCGCGGGCGTATATTCGCGACGAAAGTGAACGTCTTCGACGAGGGCGTCTGTCGTCACCAACCACCATTTTCCCGGAGAGCACTTGAGGATCGCGGCATCATCGCCAATTCCCAGGATGACTTCGGGAGCGAAGCGGCGTGCCATCTCCCGGATCTTGCGGATCCACTCGAGTTCACTCCTCATGTGAGGCTCCGACGGAGCGGCCTCCGCGCAGGGCGGATTCCAGCGGGATCTGGTACTTTTGGAGCTTGCGGTAGAGGGTGCGCCGATCAATGCCGAGGATCTCCGCGGCTTTCGCGTGATTCCCCCCGGTCTCCTCCAGGATGCGCAAGATGTGCCGTTTCTCGACTTCCGCGAGCGTGCGAGGCTCGCGCTCCGGAGGCGCCGATCGCTCCAGTGGCGCGATTCCGCTGATATGCGGAGGGAGATCGCGAATCGTGAGAATGGGCTCGCTGCTCATAGTGAGCGCGTATTCGACGGCATTCTGCAGCTCGCGCACGTTCCCCGGCCACGAATAGCTCATCAGCAGCCGCATGGCTTCGGTGGAGAATCGCCGCAGCGGCTGCCCATTCTCGCGAGCATAGCGCTCCAGGAAATGTTCGACCAACAGCGGAATGTCCTCGCGCCGCTCGCGCAGCTCGGGCAGATAGAGCGTGACGACGTTGAGTCGATAGTAGAGGTCCTCGCGGAACTCACCGCGACGCACAGCTTCCTCCAGGTCTTGATTCGTCGCCGCGATGATCCGCACATCCACCGGGATGTTCTCTCGCCCTCCCACGCGGCGGATGACTTTCTCCTGCAGCGCGCGCAAGAGCTTCACTTGCAAGTCCGGCTTGAGCGCATCCACTTCATCGAGGAAGAGCGTGCCCCCATGGGCGACCTCGAACAATCCGGGCCTCGACTCGGTCGCTCCCGTGAACGCTCCACGCACGTGACCGAAGAGTTCGCTCTCCAGCAGTTCCGCTGGCAACGCCCCGCAATTGATGTCTACGAACGGCCCATTCGCGCGAGGACTATTGTAGTGAATGGCGCGAGCGACCAGTTCTTTCCCCGTTCCCGTGCGCCCGACGATCAACACGGTCGCCGAGGAGCGCGCCACGCGCTCCAAGACGCGGAACAGTTCTTGCATCGGCTTGCTCTTGCCGATGATGTTACCGAAGCGATAGCGTTCGGTGAGCTGCTGTTGGAGATCGGCCACGCGCGCTTGCAGGCGCCGTCGTTCCAAGGCACGCTCGATCCGCATTTTCACATCGTCCAGTTGCAGCGGCTTGCTCAGATAGTCATCCGCCCCCAAGCGCACCGCCTCCACGGCCGAATCAATCGAGCTGAAGGCCGTCATCATGAGGACGATCGTCTGCGGGAAAGCCCGCTTGATCTCCTGAAGGACCTCGATGCCGGAACGGTCCGGGAGTCGAATGTCGCTCAGGACGATGTCGAAGACGCGCGCGAACATCTTCTCCAAGGCCGTCCGAGCGTCGGCCGCCGTCTCGACGTCGAATCCTTGCCGGCGCAAGAAGCGGGCGAGCACGTCCGCCAATTGTCCATCGTCCTCGATGATGAGCGCGCTCAATTGCTCCATATGCCCTCCGGAAAGTGTGCGCGAATCGCGCGCATGAGCGCAAGCGCCGATCCCCTCTCAGTCCTCTAGGATCGTTTGTGCGATCCGCGACCGTCCTCGGGTGAGGACGTCCTCGGAACAAGCCTCATCCAGATTCGCCCGCGCTGACGCGCGCGGATTCCGCCCGAAGGGGAAATCGGAGGCGAAAGCGCGTTCCCTTTCCCGGCGTGCTCTCCACTTCGATCGTCCCCTCGTACGCTTCCACGATCTGGCGCGCGATGGCTAAGCCTAATCCCGTTCCCCCTCGATCTGCGCGCGTGGTGAAGAAGAAGTCGAAGATGCGAGGGAGATATTCCGGCGGAATGCCCGTGCCCGTGTCCTCGACCGTGAGATGAATGGGCGTGGGCGTGCCCGCGAGCAACTCCGTGCGCACGATCAAGCGTCCTCCTTCGGGCATGGCGTGGATGGCGTTCGTGAAAAGGTTCAGCAAGACCTGTTGAATCTGTCCTTCGTCGGCCCACAAGGGCGGCAGATCAGGATCCAAATGCGTGATGACCTCAATTCGAGCAGCGCGGAAACTATGGCGCAGCAGCGCGAGCGTCTCCTCAACGAGGGCGTTCACATCGAGCGCGCGAAACGCCGGCGGCGCTTGACGCACGAAGTCCAACAGCCGACGCAGCATCTCTGCGATGCGCCGCGCTTGCGCCGCGATGCTTCGCAAATCGGAGGCCATCGAGCTGTCTGGCGGCACATCCCAAAGCAGCGCTTCCGCGAGATTCGCGATGACCGACAGCGGCGTGGCGGCTTCGTGAGCGATGCCCGAGACGATCTGCCCGGCCAACACCATGCGTTCCGCGTGACGCGCTTGCCATTGGAGATGCCGCTCGACTGTGACGTCGCGGAAGCTATGCACGAGCCCCTGGATCTCCCCGCGCGCCGATTTCACCGGCATGATGCGGACGCGAAATGTCCGTCCCGTCTCCGCTTCATGCACCTCCTCCTCGCACGGCGCTCCAGTAGCTAAAACCCGTTCATGAGGACACGGGCCACGTCGCCCCAATCGCTCCCACACGTTGGAGCAGGATCGCCCCAACCATTGCTCTCGCTCCACACCGAAAAGCCGCGCAAACGCCTCGTTCGTTTGCTCGATGATCCCTCGGGGTGTTGTGAGCATCAAGCCATCGGTGATGGCGTTGAAGGTCGCTTCCCAACGCGCGCGCGCAGCCCGCACTTCATCGAGCAGCAGCCCTTGTCCTGAGAGGGCGCGTTCGAGCAAATCCGTCCGCTCAGCGACTTTCGCTTCCAAAAGCCGTTCCCATCGTGCGCTGGCCATCGCCCAGACCCGCACGCGACAAGCCCATTCGGCCTCATCCTCGATCGGGAGGACATCATCGGCTTCAAGGTAGTGCCATGCGCACTCGCGCTCGGAGAGGCCATGGAGCAAGATGGGCACGGGCGTCATCTGACTCCGCACGCGCTCGATCCAGGACCGAACGCGATCAGAAGCCGCGCGTCCATCCACGAGAACGATGCGCGCGTTCGAGAGCAGAAGCTCCAGCTCTTCCGTTCGGCTCGCTTCGACGTCCCCCCATGTCGCCGAGAATCCGAGCTGCTGCAGGCGAGCACAGAGCCGCTCACCTTCGATCGGATCCGCCGCGATGACGAGCGCCAATGGCCGTTCGATCGCCTCGCGATTTCTCATGAGACCCATCGCGGGAGCCGCTCCGATCGAAGGCAACGCGTCCCGCTCGCGCGCGCTCACTTTCGCAAGAACTCCGTTATGCCGCGCGCGAAATCCTCCGTCAATCGCGCCAGGACATTCACCTCTACCGCCGCCTGCATCGCCGCCTCGAATCCCATGCCATCAATTTGATACAGGATCTGCTTGGTCAGCCGCATCGCTTGCGCGCTCTGCTTGGCCAGTTCAGCGAGAAACTCCTCGGATTTTTGCTCGAACGCGTCATCGGGGAAGACGGACGTGACGAGTCCGAGACGTTCCGCTTCGACCGCCGTGATCCGACGCCCGCTCAGCATCAGCTCCGCCGCTTTCTTCTCCCCCACCGAGCGCCGCAAGAGCACGCTGACGATGGCCGGGACGAACCCGATTCGGACCTCGGGGTATCCGAATTGCGCGCTCTCAGCCGCCAGGACGACGTCACAGGCCGTCGCCAACCCGCAGCCACCTCCTAGCGCACGCCCGCGCACCAACGCCACGATCGGCTTCGGCAGTCGCCGCATCAAGAGGAAGAGTCGGACCAAGCGCTCGGCGTCCTGCATCTTCTCGAACACGGCCGGATCAGCCGTCGGCTGCAAGGTCGTCACATCGAGCCCCGCGCAGAAATCCGTCCCCGCTGCTCCGAGCGCGATGACTTTCACGGCCGCGTCTTCTTCCGCGCACGCGAAGGCCCGCGGCAGCTCCTCCAATGTCCGCGGATCCAGCGCGTTGCGCTTCTCCGGCCGATTCAACGTGATGCGCGCGATGGCCCCCTCCACCGCATAGAGAATGCGCTCGAAAGACACGGGCGCCGACATCACTCTCCCTCCGCATCCAGCAATCCCAAGCGTCGCGCTTGTTCCTCTTCCACTTCGATCTCCATCCGCAGGAGCGCCGTGCTCAACGTCTTCCCCTGCGCATCGAGCCGCAACGAAACCGTTCCTCCGCCTCCGAGCGCGCCATGCAACAGGAAATTGAGAGCATGGAGATTCGGCAGCTCAAACCGCTCCACTGGGCCGTGACAGATCCCGCGAAAATGTTCCTTCACGCGATCAGCCGTGACATGCTCGACGAGGAGCGGATAGTATTCGGGCTTGTAGGCGATGAGCCCGATATTCGCCATATCCCCCTTGTCCCCCGAACGCGCGTACGCCAATTTGTAGAGCGGCACTTTCACCGTCGTTGCGCTCCCGACAGCTTATTATACACCCACGCCAGAAGCGCCCCCGCAATGAACCCATAGATCACGCTCCAGACGAACCCGATCACGCTTCCGAGATACGTCACGCGATATCCCGGATAGAGAAGGCCTAAGCGGCCGAGATGCTCCCCTCCCGCGCCCCTGATGGCGACGATGAGCGTCATCGCGAAGATGATGATCCCCCACACAAGGCCCACGGCGAAACCAAAAGCTCGTATTTGAAGCGGCATCGCTCCCCTCCTCGTGCGTCTTCGAGGGAGGATTGCGCGTTCCTCCCGTCGGGGGCTACGATACCATCTCCATTGGAGGGGATGTCAAGAGATGACGTGCTCTCGGCGCCTCATCCGAAGGCCGTGCGTCTGTGGCGCATTCGCCCTGTCGGAGTCCCCATGTTGATGCTGGCCACGCCCGCGCGTTGCCAGAGCGCAGCGTGATCGAGTAAGATGATAAACTGCTATGGAAGCGTTCGCGCATAAGTTCACGCCGACTATGCAGCGAACGAACCTGTTCGCCGGCTGAGGCCGATCCGGCCTCCGTCCTCTCCGACTAACCCCTCGAAGCGCCATCTTTTCCCCAAAAAGGAGGAGCGTATGGACATCAAACTGCCACAGATCAAAACGGAGCTTCCAGGACCGAGGGCTCGGGAGATCGTCGAGAAAGACGCGCGATATGTCTCCCCCTCTTACACCCGGCCGTATCCGCTCGTCGTGCGACGAGGGTTCGGAGCGATCGTCGAGGACGTGGACGGGAATTACTTCCTCGACTTCAACGCGGGTGTCGCTGTTTGCAATACGGGACATGCGCATCCAAAGATCGTCGAGGCGATCGCGCGACAGGCAGCGGAGTTCATCCACATCGCCTCGGCCGATTACTACTACCCGCATCTGGTGCAGCTCGCGGAGAAATTGCAGCAGGTCACACCGGGCGATTTTCCCAAACGCGTTCATTTCGGGAATTCCGGGGCAGAGGCCATCGAAGGGGCGTTGAAGGTCGCTCGCTACGCGACGCGGCGCGATAAATTCATCGCCTTTTATGGTGGCTTTCATGGCCGCACGCTCGGCGCGCTCTCGCTGACCTGCAGCAAGACGACACAGCGGCGAGGATTCGGCCGTCAACTCCTCGACGTCACGCATGTGCCGTACCCGAATCCCCTCCGATATCCTTACAAGACCGATGGCGAGGATGTGGGACGAGCGTGCATTCGTTTCATCGAGGAAGTCGTCTTCAAGACGGCCGTCCCTCCGGAAGAAGTCGCCGCCATCGTCGTCGAGCCGATTCAAGGAGAAGGAGGGTATATCGTCCCGCCGCGCAGCTTCTTCGAGGGCCTGAACCACTTGCGGGAGAAATACGGCATCCTCATCATCGCCGACGAAGTGCAATCGGGGATGGGACGCACAGGCCGAATGTGGGCGTGCGAGCATTTCGATTTCGTCCCCGACATCATGGCGATCGCTAAGGCCATCGCTTCGGGGCTACCCCTTGGGATCACGCTCGCCCGCGCCGATTTGATGGAATGGCACGTGGGGGCCCATGCTTCGACCTTCGGTGGCAATCCGGTGGCGATCGCGGCAGCGCTCGCGACGTTCGAGTTGCTGGAGAACGGACTCATAGAGAACGCACGCGTGATGGGGGAGCGCTTGAAACGGGGACTCGAACAGGTCGCCGAACGGCATCCCGATTGCATCGCCGATGTGCGCGGCCTCGGCCTGATGATCGGCGTCGAGATCGTGAGAGATCGGCGGACGCTCGCTCCAGATCCTGAGCTGCGCGATCGCATCGTCCAGGAATGCTTCCGACGCGGGCTCGTGCTGCTCGGCTGCGGTGAGACGGCTATTCGATTCTCCCCCCCGCTGGTCGTGGACGCCGAACAAGTGGACTTCGCCGTAAGCGCATTCGAGGATGCCGTCGCAAGCGCCAAGTCCGCTTCCTCGGCACGTTCCGCAGCACGTTCGCGGTGAGCGAGCGCAAGGCGGACATCGCTCCTTCCGTTTGATCTCGACTCCGGCGGGGTCCCCAGCCGCTCGCCGTGGCAGGCGCTCTGCGAGAAGGGATAAGGGGACCGCGCGTTCGTGGTCCCCTAGATCCCTGAACGCCAGATTCATTCCCCTCCCCACTGTGAACAATCCGGCGCGTTCGCGGTCCCTTGGATCCCTGCTCGACTAAGGCACGCCGATCAACGGGCGCCCATTCCAGCGCTTCATCTGCGCATCCACGCCTTTTTGATCTTGGCGCGCACTCGTTGAGCGCCTCACTTGAGCCGGGCAAGCAGCGCCCAGAACACTACGTGTTCAGCGCCTACATCGAGGGCGATAGGCGAGATTGGAGCCCGCCTGCTGTTTGCGGCGAGCCACCTATAGTCGGAACTCCTGAATGCCCCCAACCAAAGGGGTACACGCCGACACCTCTCCACGACTACCCGCTATGTCGCCGTCCCGAACGCTCTCAACCGAAGGGGCACATAGCTCCCGAATCTGGGATGACGGCGAGAGACGGGTTTGCCCGGAGCAAAGGGGTATGATACCTTAGCCCCCTAAGGAGAGCGCATATGAGGCCGAATGTGGTGATCCTTGCGGCGGGATTAGGGACGCGAATGCGGTCTCGGCGGGCGAAGGTCTTGCACGAACTGGCTGGGCGTCCGCTCATCGCTCACGTGGTACGAGCGGCGCTGGGCGCTCACCCATCCCGCTTGATCGTCGTCATTGGGCATCAGGCGGAGGACGTGCGGCGCATCGTAGAGCGAGAAGTCGCGCGAAACGCCGGCGAGCCGAGCCCGCGCCTTTTGTTCGCCCTTCAGCATGAGCCGTTGGGGACGGGGCATGCCGCCCTGATGGCGCTGGAAACGCTGGGCGCTGAAGAAGGGCCGCCTCACGCTCCCACCGCCGTCGCTGAGAGCGAGGCGCTTGAACAATGGGAGAAATGGGAAGAGGCCCCGGTCTGGCGGGAACCGCTGGTGCTCCTTTACGGCGATATGCCGCGGGTGCGATCGGAGACGATCGCGCGGCTCGTCGCGGCGCACCTTGAGGGACGTGCCGTGGCGACGCTCATGACGTTGCGGCTGGAGGATCCGACCGGATACGGACGAATCGTGCGAGATGCTCAGGGTGAGGTCGTGCGAATCGTCGAGGAGACGGAGGCGCGACCTGAAGAGCGCGCGATTCAGGAGGTCAATGCGGGACTCTACTGCTTCGATCCGAAACCCCTCCTTGGAGCGCTGCGGCGATTGAGACCGGAGAATCGAAAGGGGGAATACTATCTGACGGACGTCGTGGGCGTGCTCACGAGCATCGGGTATCGCGTTCGAGCGATCGAGAGCGAGCATCCGGAGGAACTCTTGGGCGTCAACACGCGAGAGGACTTGGCGCGACTCGAAGCCGAGCTGCGACGAGAGATCTGCGCGCGATGGATGCGCGAGGGGGTGACGATCCGCGATCCGAACACGACATGGATTGATGCCGATGTCGTCATTGGAGCGGATACCGTCCTGCATCCCTACGTGCACCTGGAGGGGGAGACGCGTCTCGGGGAAGCCTGCGAGGTTCATGCTTGGACACGGATCGTGGATTCGCAGCTCGGAGATCGCGTCATCGTTCGGAATTTCACGGTGATCCAAGGGAGCCGAATCGGCAACGACGTGCGGATTGGGCCGTTCGCCCACTTGCGAGGCGAGGTGGAACTGGCCGATGAGGTGGCCATCGGCAATTTCGTCGAGGTGAAGAAATCGCGCATCGGACGACGAAGCAAGGCGATGCATTTGGCATACTTGGGGGATGCGACCGTGGGGGAGCGAGTGAACGTTGGGGCGGGCACGATCACCTGCAATTACGATGGGAAACGGAAGCATCCGACGATCATCGAAGACGATGTGAAGTTGGGGAGCGATACGATGCTCGTGGCCCCTGTGCGAGTGGGGCGCGGGGCGATGACGGGAGCGGGGGCAGTGGTCATTCGCGATGTGCCCGAGCGCACGTTGGTCGTGGGAGTCCCAGCCGTGGAGAAGAAGAAGGTAGAGGAGGAGAGCGCCCCCGAACCATCGGCTTCCCTTCCTGCGGATTGAACGATGTCGGGGATCATCGGATACGTCGGACCACGGCAGATCATCCCCATCTTGTTGCACGGCTTGCGGCGGTTGGAATATCGCGGCTATGACTCCGCCGGATTAGCCGTCGTGGATGAAGGCCGTTTGGAGGTGCGTCGCGCGGCGGGTAAGCTGCGACAGCTAGAAGAACTGATCCGTCTGCAGCCGCTCGACGGCACCTATGGGATCGGACACACGCGCTGGGCCACTCACGGACGACCGACGGCGGAGAACGCGCATCCGCATTGTGATTGCTCCGGGCGCTTGGCCGTCGTTCATAATGGCATCGTGGAGAATTACCTCGCTCTGAAGCATCAGCTCGCCGAAGAGGGACACACGTTTCGGACGGAGACGGACACGGAGGTCATCGCCCACCTGATCGAGAAATACCTGCAGGAGCCGACGACGCGCGCGCTCGATCCCGAAGTCAGTTTGGAGAAAGCTGTTCGCGCGGCCGTGCGCGAGATGACTGGAGTCTTCGCTATGGCCATCATCTCGGCGGATGTGCCGGAGACGATCGTCGCTGTTCGACAAGGACCCCCGGTGGTGATCGGCCTTGGCCACGAAGAGTACTTCGTCGCCTCGGATGTGCTGGCCCTCCTCTATTACACGCGAGACGTCTTCTTCCTGGAAGATGGGCAGATCGCTGTCCTCACGCGACGGGGAGTGCGCGTCAGCGATTGGGAGGGGAATGCGGTGACGCCTCGCTTGGAGCGCATCGGATGGGAGCCCATCCTCGTCGAGAAGGGGGGGTTCCCGAACTTCATGCTCAAGGAGATTTACGAACAGCCCCGAGCGCTCCGCGAATTGCTCAAAGCACACACGTCTCCGGAAGGACGAAGCGTCCACTTCGAAGAGCTGGAGATGACGGAGGAACAGATCCGGCAGATTCGCACCATTCGGCTCGTCGGATGTGGAGGGAGTTGGCATGCAGCTTTGGCGGGAGAGTTCCTGATCGAACATCTGGCGCGCGTGCCGACGGAGGTGGACTATTCAAGCGAATTCCGGTATCGCGATCCGATCCTCGAGGAGGGGACGCTGGTGGTCGCCCTGAGTCAGTCTGGGGAGACGGCCGATACGTTGGCTGCCGTTCGGGAGGCACGACGTCGAGGGGCTCCGGTACTCGCCATCTGCAACGTGCGCGGCGCGACGCTCACGCGCGAGGCCAACGGCACGATCTTCCTACAAGCTGGGCCAGAGATCGGCGTCGCTTCGACGAAAGCCTTCACCGCCGAGCTGATGGCGTTGTATCTGTTGGCCATCTATTTGGCCGAGCAGCGTGGAACGCTCACGACCGAGTATCGAGAGCGACTGGTCCGCGAGGCATGGCTGATCCCGGAGCAGCTCGAGCGCGTGCTCGCCAAGGACGATGCGATTCGGGAACTCGCCCGATCATTCGCCCGCGTGCCCGCGGCGTTTTTCTTGGGACGCGGCCTCTTTTATCCGATCGCCTTGGAAGGAGCCTTGCTGCTGAAAGAATTGGCCTATCTGTACGCCGAAGGGTATCCGGCCGGGGAGTTGAAACATGGACCGAACGCTCTCATCGAAGCGCATCTCCCCATCGTCGTGATCAACGCGCGCGATCCGGAATCGCCGCTCTCGCAGCTTCTCTACGAGAAGACGCTGGCCAATATCATCGAGGCGAAGGCGCGCGAGGGACGCGTCCTCGGGATCGTCACTGAGGGCGATGTGGAAGTTCGCCAGGTCGCCGACGATTTGCTGGAGATTCCGACCACGAGCTACTGGCTCCTCCCCATCCTCGCTACCGTTCCCCTTCAACTCCTCGCCTATCACACGGCCGTCCTCAAGGGGTGCGATGTGGATCAGCCCCGCCATCTGGCGAAATCGGTGACCGTGGAGTGAACGCCTTGGCGGATCCCTGCAGGATCTCGAGCAATCCCTGGATGTGATGGCGGAGGATTTGAATGAGGAGCGCTTCCGTCACCGGGATGCGCCGCAGTTTGACGCGCGGCCCGCATTCGTATGCCGCGGCCTCGCGCGCGGACCACGGTCCCCTTCGGGTTGGAAACTCCTCTTCCGAGCGCTCCCCGAGCGACCAATATTCGAACCGTTCGTCTTCGCGCAACAGCGCGAGGAACTCGGCGAACGTGGGCGGAGCCATCCATGGACACTCCTGTTGAAGGCGCATCCAGAGCTTGCGCACGGGGACGAGCACTTGCGGATCCTCTTCCACCATTCGCTCGACGCGATCCAGAAGCTCCTTCGTGCGACTCGAGCGCTCCATCGCTTTCGCTCCGGCGAGCCAGATTATACTCCCCTTGCGACGGGGCAGCAACCGATCCGCCAGAGGTCCTCGCGTCGAAGACGCAGAATGCGGTTCTCTTGCCCCACGAAATGCTCCGCTGGTATCTTTGGCGCGTTATGCGCCAATCGGACGCTGTCGTCTTGCGCGTGCACGAGCTGACGAAGGAGTTCGATGGAATCGTCGCAGTGGATCACGTGAGCTTCGCGATCTCGCGTGGAGAGATCGTCGGGCTATTGGGAGCCAATGGCGCGGGAAAGACGACGACGTTGCAACTCATCCTCGGTCTCATCCGCCCCACCTCGGGTCGCATCGAGATCTTCGGCCAGGACCTCGAACACCATCGGATCGAAATCCTCCGCCGGATGAACTTCTCCTCAGTCGGTGTGAACCTGCCGCCGAATCTCACGGTCTGGGAGAACTTGTGGCTCTTCGCCCAACTCTACGCTGTGCCGCGTGCCGAGGAGCGCATCGCTGAGGTGCTCGACCTTCTGGAGATCGCCCATCTTCGGGATGCGCGCACGGGACGTCTCTCCAGCGGCGAGATGACGCGCGTGAACCTCTGCAAGGCACTGCTCAACGATCCGGAGCTCCTGCTTTTGGACGAACCGACGGCCAGTCTCGATCCCAACATCGCCGATAAAGTGCGACGCTTGCTCCGCCAGATCCAGCGCGAACGACAGATCGCCATGCTCTACACGTCGCACAACATGCGGGATATCGAGGAGGTGTGCGACCGTATCCTCTTCCTCCACCGCGGACGCATCATCGCCGAAGGGCCTCCGCGAGAGATTCTGCGGCACTTCCGCACGCGGACGCTGGAAGAAGTCTTCATCCGGATCGCGCGAAGCGGCGAGATCCTCGTCGGGCAAGAAGACCGATGAACTTGCGGCGCGTGGGCATTCTGGTGCTCCGATACGTCTTCGTCTATCGGCGAAGCGTCATCCGATTGGTGGAGGTGTGGTTTTGGCCGACGATGGAGCTGTTGCTGTGGGGCTACGTGACCCTCTTTCTGCAGCGCGTGGGGGAAGGAGCGGTGCCGCGCTTGGTCATGTTTCTGATCGGGGCGATGATCCTCTGGGATGTGCTCTATCGCGCGCAGCAAGGGATCACGCTCTCGTTCCTCGAAGACGTGTGGGTGCGGAATCTGCTCAACATCTTCTGCGCGCCCGTTCGGCTGAGCGAATACATCGCGGCGACCTTCCTCTTTGGGCTGGTGCGCGTCGGCGTGACGCTCGTGTCCCTGGCGGCTCTCGCGTGGGCGTTGTATCGCTTCGATCTCTTCGAGATGGGCTTCGCCCTCATTCCGTTCATGGCGAACTTGCTGATCTTGGGATTGGCCCTGGGCATCATCACAACGGCCATCATTCTGCGGTTCGGACAAGCCGCGGAAGCGCTCGCCTGGGCTGTTCCCTTCCTCATCCAACCTTTCGCTGCCGTCTTCTATCCGGTCAGCGTCCTCCCGCCGAGTCTGCAGGCGATCGCGCGAGCAATCCCGTGCACGTATGTCTTCGAGGGCATGCGCGAGGTCCTGCGCTCGGGGACATTTCGCTGGGACCACTTCGGGTGGGCGCTCGGCTTGAACGTCCTTTATCTGGCGTTCGGCATCTGGCTGCTCGTGCGCATGTTCGATCTGGCGCGCGAGCGCGGGTTACTCGGCCGTCTGACGATGCAGTGAGCCATCTTCTCCACAATGGCTTCAGCGAGCGAAGAGATGGTACAATCAGGCGCGATGTGGACGAAAAGCCGGATTGGAGGACATCCATACGCACGTCTCCGTCCCGAATCCAATAGCTGGCAGCGCGTCCGTCGGAAACTTGGGATCGCGCTCCTCGTCTTTCTCGGCTTCGCCGAGGTGCGGCTGGCGTTTGGCCAAGATTCCCCAGTGGCACCCACGGGCTCACCTCAGCCTCTTCCCGCGCTAGACGTGGTGCATTACAAGGTTGAAGCGGATGTGAATCCGACCGAGTCCTCGCTCACGGCTCGCTCACTCATCACGCTGCGCGTGGGGGCGGCCACCCGTTCGGTCGTGTTGGAGTTGAACGGTTCCCTTATTGTCTCGCGCGTGCAGAATGTCGAGACGAACGAAACGCTCACGTTCCTCCAAGATCGGTTCGATCAACTCAACGTGCGTGTTGACTTGGGAAAGACGGTCGAAGCTGGGACGCAGCTCACGCTCCTTTTCGAATACGCGGGGGCGCTCCGCGGGCCGGAAGGAGGACCGATCCCTGATCGGCGATTGGCATATATTGGTCCGGAAGGCGGCTATCTCTTCTACGCCGCGCGCTGGCTTCCCTTCCACGAATATGCGGCTGATCGCGCGAGCTATGAGATCACGGTGCGAGTGCCGCAAGGGATGATCCTGGCCGGCTACAGCGAGCGGCCACTTCAAGCGCAACCGGTGGTGGAACGGCCGACGCCCGCTCCCCCACGGGGAGCGCGACGTCCGGCTGAACCGGCGGAAGCGCCTTCGCCGCGAACGCCTCGGGTTGCGTATACGCTTGTCTCGGCGCAACCGGTGCTGGCAGGTTCGTTCGCCTTCTCGAAGTACATCACCAAAGAAGTGCGCACTCCCGGAGGCTTCACCATCGAACTGTTCATGAAGCCCGGCGACGAAGGACGCATGGAATCCCTGGCCGATCCCATCGGGCGCATGCTCGAGGTCTATCAATCTCGGTTCGGTCCGTATGCCTTCGGCGACCGCCTGCGCGTGGTCGAGATTGATGACGAGTCCCTGGAGTATTACGTCGGCCCGGGGACGCTCTTCCTGGCGCCGCGCGTGCTGACTGGCGATCGCACCCTCGACGTGGGACGCCTGGCGCGCGAGGTCGCCTTTCAATGGTGGGGACAAGCTGTCGCTGTGAGGAACTTCGACGACGCTTGGATCTCGCAAGGGCTCGCGCAATACAGCGCCCTCCTATTTCGCGAATTCGCAGGATCGCGCGCCGAGTACGAGCAAGCGGTTCGCGAAGTCCTCGAGCGCGCCTTGGCCTTCGAATCGGCGACCTCGATCGCGCGCGCTCCGCGCGAGCTGTATGATCTCTCGCCGAGCTATCGAGCCATTGTGTATGACAAAGGCGCCTTTGTGTTCCGCATGCTCCGTGCGGTGCTCGGCGATGAGAAGTTCTTCGCCCTGCTGAAGACCTTCTATCAGACCTATGCCGGTAAGAACGCGAGCATCGCCGATTTCGAGGAACTGGCGGGCCGAGTCGCCGGACGCAGCCTGCGCAGCTTCTTCGGCCTCTGGGTGGATTCGACGGGCGTGCCGGAATTCCGCGTCGAGTACACGATCTTGCGCACGCGCGATGGGCGCTTTAAGGCGCGCGGGACCGTCAAGCAAACGCTCGAGCTGTTCGACATGCCCGTGGATCTGCTCTTGCGCGCCGAGGGGGATCGCACCGAGCGGATCACGATTCCCATGAAAGGAACGGAGGCGAGTTTCGAGATCCCCTCCGAGACGCTCCCGCGCGAGATCGTCGTGGATCCGGATTTTCAGATCCTCCACCTCACGGATGCGGTTCGCATCGCCGTTGTCGTCCGGCGAGGGATCGAGCACCTCAAGAATCGCGAATATCCGGAAGCGGAGCAACAATTCCGAGCGGCCTTGGAGCTGGACGCGCTCAGTTCATGGGCGCATTACAACCTGGGGTTGCTGTACTTCGAGCAGCGGAATTTCCAACGGGCGCTCGACGCGTTCACCGATGCCCTCAATGGAGATAAGCGTCCGCCCTGGATCGTCGTCTGGAGCCACATCTACCGCGGGAACTGCTATGATGCCCTCGGAGAACGGGAGCGCGCCGTCGCCGAATACCAAAAGGCGCTGGAGACCAAGGACGATTACAACGGCGCTCAAGACCTAGCCCGCCACTACTTGAATCACCCCTATGCGCCGGCTCGCACGCGCGCCAGCCGATGAACGCCGAGCACGCGCCTTCTTCCGCAGGTGAGGAATGCGGTACAATGGCCCCGAATGAGGGTGGGGGAGATCAAGCAGTGTGGGAGGCGGTCGCATGAATTGCCGATGGGTATGGCGCGCGTACGAGGAGGGTGTGGCGGCGACGCTCAGTCGGGAACTTGGACTTCCTCGCGCCATCGCTCGACTTCTGAGCGCGCGCGGGGTGACGACGCCAGAAGCTGCTGAACGTTTTCTCAGGCCACGGCTTGACGATCTACACGATCCCTACTGCATGGCGGGCATGAACGAGGCGGTCGAGCGCATTTGGCGCGCTCTCGCGCGCGAGGAACCCATCGTCATCTACGGCGATTACGATGTGGACGGCGTGACGAGTGTGGTCCTCCTTCAAAAGGCGCTCACCTGGCTGGGCGCTCGCGTCTTCTCCTACGTCCCCGAACGATTGCGCGAAGGATACGGGATGCATGCCGAAGCCATTGAGGCGCTCGCCGCTCGCGGCGGACGCTTGCTCATCAGCGTGGATTGTGGGATTCGCGCCCATGAGGTCGTCGAGCGGGCGAAGGCTCTTGGCATGGAGACCATTGTGACCGATCACCATCTCCCCGAAGCGGAACTGCCGCGCGCGGTAGCCGTGTTGAATCCGAAACGTCCCGATTGCGCTTATCCTGAGAAGAACTTGGCGGGCGTAGGAGTGGCGTTGAAACTCGCGCAGGCGCTCCTTGCGCGAAGCAACCGGAGCGCGCAGTTGGTGCACTTGCTGCCGCTGGCGGCCATCGGCACGATCGCCGACGTCGCGCCGCTTGTGGGAGAGAATCGCACGATCGCGCGCTTGGGATTAGCGGAACTCCGAACGCCCGAGCAGGTCGGGCTGCGCG